>CAYJCT010000001.1:0-28997 GCA_964368745.1 uncultured Christensenella sp.
ATTTAATATATTGTTTTTTTAAGTATTTTTTATCATTATCATTTTTTTTAGTTTTCCACTTGTTGTTTTATAATTTTTATTCATCGGCTTTATTTTTTTTTATTGTCCACATTACTAATGTGCAAATACTCTTTTGCCCTGTTTGCCTTTGCCTCTGCTCGCACGCGCCCAATCACAAAATCCCCAGCATTCACATCTTTGGTCACGGTGGTGCCTGCCGCCACAAAACAATTGTCGGCAAGAACAAGCGGTGCCACAAGATTGCAGTTGGAGCCCACAAAACAATTGTTGCCTACAGCAATTTTTTGCTTTGTCTTGCCGTTATAGTTCACAAATATCACTCCGCAACCAATGTTGCAATTGTTGCCAATGCTTGCATCTCCCACATACGCATGATGACTGACCTTGCTGCCACAGCCAATTGTGCAGTTTTTAAGTTCCACAAAATTTCCAATTTTGCAATTTTCGCCCACATAACAATTGGGTCGCATACGCGAAAAAGGTCCAATCTTGCACCCACTCTCCACAATGCCCGACTCCACTATTGAGTGCTCAATCTCCACAGAGTCGTGCGCAGTGAAATTGGTTATTTGATTGTTTGCACCCACCACACAATTTTCTCCAAAACGAGTAGTGCCAAAAATCATGTTAAAATGTTGAACCACACAACTCGGCCCAATTTCCACTTCTCCATCTATCACACAGTGGGAAAAAACTTCCACCGATTCATGAAGCACAACATCGCCCTTGATGATGCAGTGCGCACCCAGCACAACATTTTTTTCCAGCACCACATTGCCGTCAATCACACAACCCGCCCCAACAACAACTCCATCGTGCAGTTCCACGCGTCCTAAAAAGGTTGCGCTAGGATGAATGCAAATTTTGCCTTTCAGCCTTAGTTTGCTTATCCCCCTAACACCCCTTAACTTTAAAATTAGCTCTCTTAACCATAACATATTTTTATATATGTTGCGGTAACTTTTTTTGTGACAGAGTTTATTTATGAGATATGAGATTGTTTTATGATAATTAAATTAAATGTGCTCACCTTAATAAAAATTTTTCAACTATTACAGATTTTATGTCCCTATATTTAATAATGATTTAATGTGTATCTTACATAACCCTGAACAGGATTTCCAGGAAGAGGAGGAACTTCTATTATCAAATCTCCACCTTCATCATACCAATTATAAACAATAGAATAACTTCCTGCTGAATATTTCAATACATTAACCTTTGCAATAGCGCCACGATTGAAAGGGAAATCGTTCATTTTCACTTCAATTCTCTCCGACTGCCATTCTGAGTTCTTATTACAGAAAAATATTCTGTTTATTGAAAGGTCTAATAAGTTGCCCGAGGTTAACGATCTAGTATTTGAGACATTTTGATTAGAATTTATAAAAAGGTAAGAGAAATAATCTGCAGGAAAGGTTAAAAGTGTTGTATCGGAAGAATTTTTTAGATAACTCAAGTCACCTGATCTATGAACATAGTATATACTTCCATCATTTAACTCAAACTCAACCCTGTCAGTAGTTTCTAGTTTAAAAGCAATGGAATAATATTTTAATTCCCAACGCGCATGAACAGTTCGATTAGATGTTTCATCCCAATTGTTTAAACTATTTCCACTTTCGTCTGTATATTTCTTACCCCCCGATGTAGTTTCATACCAGCCCTGGAATGCATAATATTGCATCTCCGGAACTTCAATCTCATACGACTCACCATATATAACCGTTTTTGTAGTGTTTCCGCTTGGAATGGTTCCTCCATTTGGATTTAGGGTCAAGGTAAACTGATTCAAACTTGCCCGTGCCTGAAGTGTGCGGTTACTTGTGACGGTGAACAAATAACTGGTAGAAGTTGAAACTCTTGTGCCTCCCTCATACCAACCATCAAATTCATATTCACTGCCCGCATATTTAACTGCAACAACCGTGTGCGACGCACCATGCTTAACTATTGCACTTATTGGAGAAACGCTTGTAATGTAACTTCCTGCTTGTGCAGTAATCGTATAGGTTATTCTAGTGTAATACAATTTCAAAACCAACTCAACGCCGTCTTCGTTTACTGTACCACTGGTGTTGCTTATTTCTGAATTAAATGTAAATCCAGTTCTGGTCAACGGTGTAACACTCACAAGTTCACCAGGCTGCGCCCATATAGTTTCAGAAGACTTCTCCGTATAATTAGAATTGTAAATATTTTCTTCATAAATAATTATTTTATAACTAGTGGTGGCTGTTTCTTTCAACTTCCAAACAGCATAAATTTGGATTGTTTCTCCGTCTGTGAAGTGTTGTCCTAGACTTTTATAATTAGGATAGTACCAATCCATAATCGTGTTAAAATTTACAGAGACATACAAGTTGGAAGTGTCCACTACTCCACCTGCCATCTTAGCCCATCCCAAAAAGTCATACATATCATCATTATTGTGATCAACCAACCTAAACTCATTTGACTTTAGGGTTTGACCATCATCATAAACAAAGTTTTGCTGAGACATGTTGCCCAACAACTTTGCATAATAATTTTCCGCATTAGAATTGAAATTGACAATGTAGGTGCGTGGCTCGAAATATGCATATAGGTTTACTTCTGATATTGTGCTGAAAACGGTGTAGGTTCCGTCCGACACAAACACATTTGGATGACCGCTTAATGCTCCGTGCGGAATGGTGGTCCAGTACCCATAACTGGTGTAGCCAAACTTGTAGGTGGATGCAAACTGCTGGCTTTCCCCTTGAGAAATGTTTGAGATGGTTGCGCTGAACGCATCCGTTTCCTCTTTTTCTGCATTGTTAGACACAAATTTTATAGAAAAATTAGATGTGAAATCTATTTCGTAATATAGATGCGGCGAATAGATATGGTAGACCACGCCGTCCACTTGTACTTCTGCAAATGCCATCACCCACATGCTACTTTGGTCAAAAGTGAAGCCAGAGTAAGTGTCTTTATTTTGCATTTCTGACCTACTTTTTGCTCCCGATGAAGAAATGTAACCACCGCCTGCTATGTTTGAAACAGTGTTGTCCCAATAAATACTACTTGTTACAAGCATTCCTGTTGCCTTATGCCCAATCAGCCCACCTTTGTAATTATCTGCAATTAACTGACCGAAGTTATAAACCTTATTAATAGTAACATCTGTGCTATACCCAATTAATCCGCCCAAATAACCTGAAGCATGGCTGCTTTCCACAACACCAATGTTATAACTATTTGTTGCAGTCATTGATGAAGATGAATAGCCCACCAATCCGCCCACATAGTTTTTGCCTTTTATGCTGGCCTTATTAAAGGACTCCTCAATGGAAACACTTGCATCACTCTGCCCCACAAGACCGCCAGCATAGGCTGAGTTATTTTCATTGGAGGCAACAATTTCTGCCGTGTTACTCACTTTATCTAAAATTAATTGTGCGCTTGTTTTTCCCACAACTCCGCCCGCAACAGCAGTTACGCCACCCGCTGAGGAACTTGCCTCTACCTTGCCATTATTTGCAGAATAAATTGTGCCGTTATTATTTATGGTAAGTGCGCCACTTGTGTGGTTACCCACAATTCCGCCGCCAATCTGAGTTGCAACAACATCTGCGTTGTTGATAACTCCGCTAAGCGTTGAGCCTGCGCTAGATTCCAGCAATCCAATAAGTCCGCCAGCAACAACGCCTGCAATTGTACCACCGTTTGTGCTAACATTTGTGGCAGTAACTTGAGCAAAACTTGTGCCCACAAAAGCGCCAGCACGCGCGGATGTGCAATCAATTTTAACATCCGTTAGCGTTATGTTTGAGGCGGTTATTATTCCACCATTTTCTGCTCTACCCACCAATGCTGACAGCGATGAAGTAGATGACGAACTGGTGTTTTTCATACTGCCAAGAGAAGTGAACTCAACTTTTATATTTTCAACTGTTAAAGTTCCTTCAGATTTTGCAACAAGCGCTGCTATGTTTTGATAGTCTCTTTCAATAAGTTTATTTATTATCACAGTAACATTATTTATGTTTGCGTTTTCCGTTACTCCAAACAAACCTAAATTTTCGCCGTCTCTCGACGCGAAAGCGCTCACAGTAAACTCAATGCCGTTTCCATTAAACCTTCCCTTATATGAAAAGTTTTTGGAACCAAGCGCTATATTTGTGTTCATTTCAATGCTACTAATTTCACTATCGTCTACATTAACATTCACATTTGGATTTTCATCGTCCACAAAAGGTGATGCTCCCAGCCTCCTATTTTGCAAGAACACAATTTTGCTGTAGTCCGCCTCACTTGCAAGTGTGTAGTAGTTGCTGCCATTAAGACTAGGTTTTGCAATTGCGAAATAAACAACCTGCGGTCTGCCTGCCACAACTTCAAACACGCTACATTCTGTAAACTCAATAGGTGCGTCTCCACTGCCCACACTGGTGCCATCTAAAATGTAACTATCAGCATTTATTGCCATTACCACTTTTCCGATTTCATTATTGCCAATTAAAGCAATGCTGGTGTTGCTTGAAGTGTTTTGAATTTTTGATATTACCAACTCGCTAACCGACTGCACTCCCACAATTGCACCCACCTTTGTTGATGTGCCTGCCATATCTGTTATGTCACCATTAAACGCTGACTCATAAATTGCGCCGTAGTTTTCGCCTGCAATTCCACCTACATATTTTGAAGAAGTGTTTAAAGTTATAGTGGAAGTGGATACTGCACCCTCAATTAGTCCGTTGTTGTAGCCTGCAATACCGCCCACATTATCTGCTCCATTTGAAGCAATTGCGCCTGTGGACTGAGCAAGGAAAATGCGATTTTTCGCGTAGTAATCAACACTGACTGAAGATGAAATATCTCCTATTCCGTTGTTTAAATAACCCACAACTCCGCCACCAAACACACCCGCGACTTGCACATTTCCTGTGTTTCTAACCCAAACAAATATGAAATACAAATCTTTTCCGCCTACGCTTCCCGATGTTGTTTTAACTTCACCCATAATGCTGGATTCTTTTGCATCGCCCACAAGACCACCCACATAAGAATTTCCCGAAACATCGCCGATGTTATAATCTTGATAAACATGGTCAATATAGTAATACTCATATGTCTGCCTGTTTTCAGTATTGGCTGTGTTGTTATTGTTTCTGATGTTTATTTTTTGCGCTTGCCCGAACAATCCGCCCAAATAATCACCACCCGACACGCTTCCTTCATTTAGCACTGACTGCACTTCTGTTCTGATATTTGCGTCCGTGTATGTTCCGCCCACAATGCGACCTGCAAGACCCGCAATATAATTGCCACCACTTACATCTCCGTAATTTTTCCAATTTTCAATGCTTTCAAAACTTCCTGTAATGGTAACTTCGCCTGCAATTCCTGCAACGAAATTGCCACTGCTTGTGATGGTTGCATTGTTTATTAAATTTGCCGATAAATTTTTCGTGGCAGTGTTTTCTAGTTGCAATTTGCCAACAATTCCGCCCACATAATCGCCGCTTTGGTTTAAGATGTTGCCGTTGTTGGTAATAGTTCCAGAAAAGAAATTGCCACTAAAGTCACTCGAATACTCCGCGTAGCCAACAATTCCGCCTGCGTAGCCTTTGGAGGAAATCTCAAGGTTATTTGCTAAATTGCTAAACGCAACATTTTTAGCGTAGCCAACAATTGCTCCCACATACTCGTCTCCGCTCGACGCGTTGAAACCACTCGCTGCCACCGTGCCTAGTGTTAAGTTCGAAATTCTTGCCCCTTCTGCATGTCCGATTAATCCCACATAGTTGTATGCGATGTTTTCATTTTCCGTCGTTGGATATTTATTGGCATCGAACGCCGCGTAACTTATGGCTGAAAGCCCCGTTATAGAATGTCCGTAGCCTTCAATTGTTCCTTTAAAGGCATAATCTTCTGCTCCTATTGCCACCCATGCTCTGCCTGCAAAAGAAATGTTGTTCATTATTCTAATGGTTTTGCCCACAAAATCGTAACCAAAATAGTTTACCATTCTTGCCACCCACGCCAGTTGAGATGCGTTATGAATTTCCATGATAGTCTCATTATAGTAACCAATTTCTTCAGATCCAAGAGCAACGGCTTTGGAATAAATTTTTGGATTTTCTTCAGGATTTCCACCTTGATAAGTTGGCAAAGATGAGTGGTCGATCCAATAGTCCATGTTTATCATAAGCACGGGATATTCGTTATTGCTTGTGTCTCTACCCCAAACAGATTCCCATGCAAAGCCTGCCCAAGCCTGTTCTCTAAACTCATTTAGTGAGCCTTCTTCTTCCTTATCGTTCTTATAGTCTGTGGCAGTTATTTTTTCGTCATCAGCGCCGTAAGACACTCCGCCTTTTGAAATCGAATATAGAAAGTTTATATTCTTGTCAAAGTTTCCTCCACTGTAAACTCCCACAAATTTGTTAATCTGCGTGGAGTTATACGCATAGTTGATACCCAAACTTGTGCCACTCATTTCGCCAATAAAACTGCCCACATTGGTGCCTGAAACATTGGCGCTATTTTTAATGTCGTCATTTTCTATTTCGCCATAAACTCCAAGATCCACATAATAGTCAGTGTCGCCGTTTGAGTTGTAAGAATTTTCTATCACTGTTACACCGCTTGCAATTCCCACAATTCCGCCTGCAACAGATGCTGAAACTCGCCCTTGATTTGCGCTCATCTCCACTTTTAGTAACGCATTTGCAAGTCCTACAATTCCTCCCGCGAAAGAAGTAATATCTGAATCAGTAGAGTATCCCAAAATGTCGCCATTGTTTTCGCTCATGCTAACTGTTAGTGGCGCATTTGCAAGTCCCACAAGACCTGCGCGCGCACCCGCTATTTGAACAGAGTTATATGCGTACTGAGTGTTTAATCCGTCTTGGTCATTAATTACACTAAACCTTTCAGTTAGCACATTTTCCAACACATAAGTGTTGGTTTCCTGCGCTGTATTTAACACCACATGAGCCACCACACCTGCGCTACCAGTGCTGCTAGTGGAAATGATTTTAGCGTTCACCAGTGTCACATCTTTAATGTTCACATTCTCGCCATATCTGCCCTCAATATATTTAACCGCTTTCACATAGCCAAACAAGCCTGCCACATCTCCGCCAATGCATGCGATGTTTTTAATGGTGAATCCGTCACCGTCAAAAGCGCCTGCAAAAGGATGTGTTACTGTACCTATTGGCGTCCATAGTTTGCCTCCAAGGTCGATGTCATTCATTAGTTTTATTACGCCGTTGGTGCTAAATCCGCCACTGTTCACAAGATTTGCAACATACGCAAGCCCTTCAGCCGTGCCAACTTCATAAACAAAATTTCCATCCACAATTCGTACATTAACCGATTGTGTAAAGTTGCTCCACAGATAGTCAGCGTGAACATCTTTATCATACCAATTTCCCGTGATTTCTGCCAGCTGCCATCTCAACATTGGCATACCGTGGTTCACTTTTTGTCGGTCGCTCTCGTCCATATTTTTGTCTATTGCAAACACAATCCATCTGTTTTCAAAGTCGAGATTTGCCTTTGTGTTAGTACCGTCGAAATAGTTCGACAAGTCGCGCGCTGCGTCCACTCCCACAATTGCTCCGCTGCTTTTACCATTTGAATCAAAATACTCAAAAGTGTCGTCCGCGTTGTCGTCAAATAAAACATAAACATCTCTTAACGCTGAGTCGTCCAAACTAACAGGTAACAACTCTGATGTCGACACGATTTGACTCGTTATCAACCTGCCCGCTTTTATACCGCTAGCACTTCCCGTTAGCAACTTTGAATTTATAAGCAGCCCAGAATTTGTTTGAACTGAGAAATTATTTGCGCTAGCGTAATTTATTATTCCGTTGTTTGTGCCCACAATTTTTGCTATTGTGGTATTTGAAACGGTGGATATTATTCCGTTGTTTATACCAATCACATTGCCCGAATGCGTTGCTGCAATGATTTTTAGTCCATACACAAAAGACACTTTGTCCATCGACGAAATCAAGTTGTTGCCAATGCTTCCAAACGATATGCTTAAAGATTGTGCTTCATTGTAATAAATCGACTGACCCTTTAGTTGAATGTTCAACTCGGCGCTAAGAGTGATGGACGACCCACCCTCATATATAACCGCTTTTATAACCGCTTCGTCTGCGGGATTGATAAATTCAGCCAACTGAGAATAACTTGTAGCAATGCTTGGTCGCTGATATGTGCCCTCACTTTGAATGGTTAAAAATAACTCTTCGTTTTCTTCTGTTACCACGCTGTTATCCAACCATATAAGCAGTGGAAAACTTTTTCCGTTTTCGCTTAGTTTCCAATAACCCGCATCAAATTCGCTTAAAGTATTTTCGTTTGCCAGCATTTCGTCCACGCCCAGCACACGACCAAAATTGTTGGAATACGAGTTTGTTTCTGCCAAATATATGGCGTCATCAAACACATCTGCGCTGAAATTTGCACTGTCCACTGCTCCCACAACTCCGCCATAAAAACTGTCAGATGAGGTTTTAAACAAGTCGTAATAGTCACTATCAAACGCTTGAACTTTGCTTATGGAATAAACATTTTCTATTTTCAATATACTGTTTAGTTTATCAGTGGATGTGTGAACAACCGCTCCTAACAGTCCGCCCACTTTGTTTTCGTTATATTCGCCCGTCTCGTTCACAAATCGCACTTTTAAATCGCCTGTGGAATAGGAATTGGAAATTTCCGATTGAGTGGATGTTGTGGATTCTTCATCCACCGTTAATATGCCCACAAGACCGCCCACAAGATTTTCTGAGTTGTTGTTATTTTTTACTTCAATGTCTGTGTTGGAAACGCTTGCATTCAGTTTTGGATTTAATGCGTGTCCCAGCACGCCACCCACATTGGAAGATGCAAAATCGCCGTCAATAACAACGGCGCCCATCGCCGCAATTTGTGAGATATTTGCATTTTTGCTATATGCCACAACTCCGCCAATGTTTACATTTTCGCCCGTTCCAGCAAGAGAAATGTTTGCATTTGCATAAAACAACTTGCTTGCTTTCACATTTTCTGTGATGTTTGCCACAACTCCGCCAATGTTAAGCACCGCTGCATCATTGCTATCCACATTAATATTTCCTACAAATGTTAGTTGCAATATTTCCGAACTGGCTGCATCTATATGGTCGGCAATACCAATCACACCGCCCACATTAATCTCACCGATGTTGTTGCTATCAATTGAAATGTCCGCTTCAATGTTTAGATTGGAAATAGCATGCGCTCTAAACTCTTTGTCTGCGTCTAGCGCGTCCCCAGCCAGTGTGGTTGCCACACTTCCGATTGCGCCGCCAATAAACACATTGTTTTGTTCCGCTTTGGTTTGAGTGTAGGTTATGTTTGCGTCTTGCACCATGCAATTGGTAACCACGGCAGCATCTTCTGTTGAAGCAAAATTCACATAGCCTGCAATACCACCCACCATTAGGATGTTTTTAATGGTGGAAATGCCTATGCTTTCACCACCGTTGTCCACGATGATGTCAGAAGAAATCAGTTTCGAGTTTTCTATCACACCTTCATTTTTTCCCACAAGTCCGCCAATCATCACGGCGTTTTCGATTGTGGCGCCAGTAGCGACTGCACTAATCTTTGCCTCCACTGACCCATCCACAAACTCCACATTGTCAAAGGTTATTTTTTGTGTCCAGCCCACAACTCCGCCTGCTCCCACCTCTTTGGTGTGGAAGAGAGAATTGTTTGCGCGCACATGAACATTTGACAGTTTTGCGTTTGTCAACTCACCATGAATCTGGTTTTCCATAACTCCCACAAGTCCGCCCACATACACTCCGTCGGAATATTCACCACCAGACTGAACTATTAAATCTTTAACTGCAAAGAGCGTTTCATCTAACTCTTCGGAATACACAAAATCGCAATTTTCAGCATAGCCTGCAATTGCGCCAACGGCTTTAGAGTTGGTACCACTGATGATAGACTGGTCATCTTTTCCATATATATAGATATTTTCAAACAGAGTATTTCTTGCCTCGCCTGCAAGCACACCCACATGCTGCACATTTGATGTGTTAATAGAAGAAACTTCAATTTCAAATGATTTGAATGTTGCATTTTCTACATTTGCAAATAATCCAAATGAATTAACGCCATAAATTTCTGCTTCCATACCTGTAAATTTATAATTGTTTAATTCGCCTGTTTCATAATTCCTACTACTTTGCAAAGTTCCAGTGAAGGGATTGTCTTTTGAGTTTAGAGGAACCCAACTTTCGCTAACCATATCAATGTCATTCATAATAATATATGTTGCATCTGGTCGCTCTTCCGTGTTGTCTATTAAATCGGAAATGGTATGTACATAAATAATTTCGGTGGTGGTTTGATATTTTATTTTTGGGAAAGGATAGGTGGAAATAAGACTGCGACGAAGGGTGTCTTTCAAGTCTTGAGCGCCGTTCATCACAACTCCGTTCCAGAATTTTTCTCTCCAGTTGTTGTAAACAACAGAACGCCAATGAGTGGTTGACGAAAACACATTGCCCGAAACTCCCGCCACACTTTCCATTGCCACATCGCCGTTTCCTGCCACGCGCGCGCCTGTTACATGATTTGTGACGCGCGACGGCATAGTGTCTGCCGTTTCTGCCTGAATATAAACACCCTGCAAAAACTCTCTGATAGTTCTAAGCGAGCCAAAGTTTTGCATGCGCGAGAATCGATAGATTGTGTCAATCGCCGTTTTGCTGTGGTATATTAAATTGCCATTATCTAAATGGGTTTTTAAGTCGGTTGCATCAATAAATGTGGCGCCGTTTTCCATTGTTCCAAGATTGCGCAAGCCCGAATAAAATATGTCTCCCACCGAGTATGTGCCAAACGCTGTGGTCACTTGATAGTAAATATACATTTCTTTTTCGGTTATAAGGTCGCCCGAATAAGCGTAATTTTCGTTGTTAAAAGTATACTCTGTGGAGTTTATAATTTGATATATAAATGTAACATCCTCGCTAGCAAACCCTAGCCCAAATTCTGCTAAACTAAGCACTTCCTGTTCAGTTAGAATTTTACCTGCATCATAGTAGGTGCCAGCAACAATATCAATGTCAATTCTTCTGTTTAGCATGTAATATTTTCCGCTTTCCGTATATCTTGCATTTTGCCCCGTCTTTTCTTCCCACCTAAACTTATTGGTGTTGGCGTTTCCAATTTCATCCAGCGCTTGGTTAGTGGAGCCTGATTTGTAGGTGTACATAAAATAGATGTTTTCGTTTTTCACGCGTTGAGAAATGTCGTTGCCCACTCCGCTAAACCATTCGTCAAAATTCTTTCCTAGCACGGTGGAGTTTCCAATGAACGACCCTATTTGTGCAATGCTTGCGTCGATGTTATAATTTTTTCGGTTTATCACTTTGTGAGGCGCTTTCCACATGTTTGCGCTAACTAATGAACGCACATTTACTTTATTGCTGCCCACCACTGCAGTCGACATATCACTCATGTCTCCTTGATTTGCGATGTGGTAGATATATTGTGCCGTTGCATAATTTTTACTGTTACCCTCGCCACTTTCTAGCGCATCGCCATCAAACATGGTTTGCAAACCAACACTGCCGCCATACGCTACAAACGACCAAACGCTTGCGGTGGTGTAAACATTTTCTAAGTTCACGCCCACACTCAGCCCCACAAGACCGCCAGCATATTTTGCGTTTATGTTTGCAACATCCACGCGGTTAAATGTGAATGTCAATTTTGAATTGTGAGAAATACCCACAACACCACCCATATAATGAGGGTTTCCGTCGTATAGAGATGTTGCCTCCGTTATGGTGGATGGCAAGTTTAAATAGAAATTTGCTGTGGTTTTGTTGGTTGGAGTAATGGCGTCGATCTGCCTAATAATCTCGTCATCAATGTCTTTTTGATTTTCGTTTTCCACATAACTTCGAGTAATGGTGCCCACGCTATGCCCCACAAGTCCACCTGCCACTGCAGACGCAATCAAACGCATATCTGGTGACACCAAAAGTTTTGAGTCGTTTAGTATGGCTTTGCTGCCCACAAACCCAAACAGTCCGCCCACCACTTCGCCTTGAATGGAAATTGCACCGCGCACCACATTGCCACTGGTGTTAACATCCGCCTCGCTTCCCTCCACCGCGCTGGTGTTGAGAATGCCCGCAATTCCGCCCGCATAAGACACGGCTGAAACATTATCGCCCGTGAACAACATAAATTCGTGAACAATATATCTGCCCATGTCGGGGTTAAATTCTTTGTTTATTGGTCGAGAACTAGAGTAGGTGTTTGCGGTGTTGAACAGGTTGGCTTTCACTGAAACCGAACTGTCGATGTTTTGAATTAAACTGGTGCCTGTAACCAATCCTGCAAGACCGCCCACTGCGTTTAGCCCCGACACTACCACCTGCTCACCCGTGATTGTGATGTTGTAAATATAGGCGCTTTCAATTATACCTGCAAGTGCGCCCACATATTTCACGCCCGAACCTTTGATTTCTTCCACCTCGATGTTTAGGTTGCGCACATTGCCAATTTTACCTGAACTATCTTTATAAACACGAGAGAAAATTCCCAGCGTGTCAATTTTTTTGCCGTCAATTGAACCTAATTCCGCAATCAATTTCAATTCTTCAATGGTCATGCCGTTGCCTTCCAAATCGCCCGAAAAACTAATATTGTAGGTTTGTGGAGTGATGCCTTCTTCCTCAAATGAAATATCTTTTACCATACGCAAGTTACGGTTTTGGGTGTCGATTGTGGCCTTGCCCTCGCTATCTATTTGCGCCACAAATCCGTTGAAATCAAATGCAGAGTCAATGATATATGGGTTAAGCACGCTTGCGCCATATGCAATGGAAATGCCTTTCATGTTTTCCAGCACGCTACTATAACTATATGAACTGCTACTATTTGGGTCCACTTTGTTGCGGGAGTTTATTGCGGTTATTAGCACCGACAAAATAGTGGTTGAGGTGATAGTTTCATCTGCAATTGTGGTTTGCATGGTTGCCACAGATGTGCTAACACCACTTTCCGCAAAAGCCAACACCATGTCATCTGCCAACCTAACGGAAGTAAACTCAGCAATCTTTGCCGCAGCATATCTAATTGGGTCGTTACCCTCATAAGTGCCGTCGCGAAGTTCCTCCAAAATTTTGTATGCAGCGTCCACTCCCATTTGCTTATAAAGCGTTTCAAGCACATTAAAAATACTGTCGCCCGTGTTAAGCGGCTGAATAAAGTTTGCATATTTCACCGACATATTTTTTAGGTTTGCACTAACTAATTGAGGCGCGCCCACTATATAGTCGGAATGTCTGAAATAACTGTTTGCCACCTGTTGTTGCAAAGGACTGGTTACGGAAGACATAAACCAAACACTTTGCGTTAAAAGTGTGGAATTTATTTCATAATCGGAATTAAACGCAAATGTGCCAAATGTGGAATACTGCCCAAATTGCACAGCGTTTACCGTTGATATTTCCTCGCCCGATTTGTCTGTTAAAAAGTCGAGATAGTCATTACTCACCACAAGTTCACGCTCTTCACCCTCTCCAATTCCTAGAAGTATTTTTCCAAATTCTTCTTCTAGTTCTTCATTGCTGTAGGAAGAAAATATAATTGTGTAGTCGTTTTCATCCACCTTTAAATAGAAACTGTTTTCAATTGAACCCTCGCCTTGACTGCTGTTTGCCAAGAATGCAGATGAGTATTCCAATTCTTTTGGAATGGAACTCATGGTGTAGGTGTTGGAAATTTTGCCCGTGTTAAAATAAGCAAACCCTGCGTTGTAGTCGCCGTTTACCAAAATGTTGGTGTAGGAGTTTGCGATTGTGCCTTTGTTGTCATAAACAAAGCCGGTTGCCGACAAGTCGGAAGTAATAACCGAACCGAACCTGCGCGCGTTTATAATATCGGAGCCAATTGTGTAGTTGTAGCCAATAAAACCTTGTAAAATTTCATCACTCAATCCCGTTGTCGATTCGCGAGTGTGTGCGTCGTCGAAGGTATGAACGCGACCCAACACATAACTCAAATTGATTTCGCCACCCAAATTGTTAAATGCAACCAGACCTGCCGTTGCAGTGGCTGCAAGAGACATCGACCTGAAATTTACCACATTGCCGTCTTTAAAATAACTGGAACTAATTTTGCCGTTATTTTCGCCCACAAAACCTGCCACATATGAGAGACCCTGCACGGTTATGTTTTCCACATTACTGTTAGTGATGTAGCCGTCGTTTAATCCCACCAGTCCTGCAATGCGCACATCAGTTATGTTTGCGTCAGCGCTGGAAACGGAAACTCCAAATGAGGTTAGCGTTCTGTTGGCGTCGGATAGGCGCGTGGAGTTTTTGATGTAGGTTTCATAGTACATTTCTTTTCGGTCTTCATACTCTGCCTGATTTATTTTACTTAAGTTATAGTAAAGCAAATCATCGCGCTCTGTTCGATATCTGTCAGCATTATTTACCACAATTGCGTTTGTGATAACGCCACGATTTATGCCCGCTATCACGCCCGCACGCACGCCCTGCAAACTGCCAAGCACAACTTCCACATCGGCGCTTGTGCGCAATATTTCTCCATTTGCATCAAGCGCTTGTTCTCTTAACACATTTTCATGCGGAACCAATTCCACAATAATATTTTTTAATGTAGTCTGCTCAGCAACCTCGCCAAATAGCCCCACATTTTTTGTGGTAGAACTAGCGGAAAAATCGTCAAAACTTTTAATTCTAATCACATAGCCGTTGCCGTCAAAACTTGCAATTGGTGTGTTTATTGGCGTGTGATATTCAAGTTCAATGTCGGCAAGCAAAATATAGTGCGTGTCAGCACTCATGCTCAAAAACTCTTCCTTTGTGTAGATGGGGCGCGGATTATGCTCGTCGGAATATTGATAGAAATTAAACCCAAACTCGGTGGTTTTTAAGTATGTGAAATCACTCTCGTGGTAAGAAGCCTCACTGGATATGTAAACTCCTGTTCCGCTATCACTTTCGCCATAAGAAATTATGGTTTGCGCCATAATGCGATCGGACGCATTTAGCAAATTATTTCTCAGCGTTAGCACTGCATAGTTGTGTCGAACAAGTTGATCATTTTCATTTTCTATAAAATAATTTTTGCCGTTCGCTATCACAAAACTGTTATAGGTTTTGTTTTTAGAAAGGTTGGAATAAAGGTTACCACTTTTTAAATACCATGTGCCTGTTTTGTAACTTTCCTCCCCTATTTCCACATCGCCAAAAATCATAGAAATGTCGTGGTTTTGCCCGTACTCTCCATATAGCCCCAGCGACGAAATTTTTGCTTCCATCTGCCTTATTTCTTTTTGAATGCTCTCCACTTGAGCAGATGTCACATACATCAAGTCTGTGGAATAAGTTGCGTTAATTTTTATTAGCAGTGGATATTCCTGATTGAAATTTCCCACCATGTTTCCGTCCACCACATTTTCCACCGCAATGCTGTCCACAATAAACATCGCCGGCCTAAACACAATGGACTTTGTGGTTTCGTATTTCCTGCCCAAAATGGTGCGGTAAACAGTGAGTGTTATGCTAAAATCTTTACCTATTATATCCTCGTTATATTTCAATATAAAAGAATACTGTGAGTTTCGCCCGTCCACACCCACTCTTTTTATGTTGTTAAATACATTGTCTCCCGACTGCGTCGCCAAATAGTCGTTGCTGCCCGTTGCAATAACGCCGTTCACATCAGATAGCACAAAGTTTCCGTCAATAATGCCATCGGTTTCCACATCAAAAACTACTTCTGTTCCCATAGCAACAGGAGCATAAGTTAGCCCTTTGTACGACATGTTTAGTCTTGGAGTAAGAGCCGGCACAATTGTTAGGGTAGATGAATGCACCACTCCAAAAGATGACCACCTGATTATCAACACAAAGTTTTGTTGGTTTTCGTAAAAAGTTGGCAACAATGTTTTAATATAAAAATTTCCGTTAAAGGCATGCTGTGTTTGCCCCGACATCTGATAATCTAAACTAATACGCGACAGCCTAATTCCTCTGCCGTTTGCAAGAGGTGTGGACAACTGACTGATGCTGGTATAACTGCCTGCAAAAATCAAGTTGCTGTGCACACTGACATCGGAATATGTGAAATAGTTTGCCACCAGTTGTTCCAGCCCGATAGCAACACTTCCGTTTGGCACCGACTCCACTTCCAGCCAGTCAATCTGACCATACTCAGGATAAAGGTTTATGTTTAGCAACCCCGGGTATCCCACCACCAATGTGTCGGAAATAAACGACTGACCCACGGTGTAGACAGTGTTCACTTTTCCCTCTCCCACATCGTAGGTTTGCATCATCACATCGGAGTAGTGTTTGGTGTAAATTCTCTCCAATCCCTGCGGCGTAATTTTTAGGTTAAAGGTGGCGCTCACAATTTTGTTTTCATTGCTAACCACATAAAAATCAAGCGCAATATTGTTGACCTCGTTCATGTCAAAAAGACTGTCTTCCTGCACATTGATTTTGAAATAATATTTTTTGAACTTAAGTGTGTGGCTTCCATTGTTATTTGCAGGATCAAACTCCACATCCTCATCGCTGAAATACAGCACGCGTTCTAATTTGATTTGATATTTTCCAAATGTATAATAGTTGTTGAAGTTAGCACTATCATCACTTATTTCGTACATAAAAATCGGGTTGCCGTCCGCGTCTAACTTTTGTACCTCCACATTGTTTAAGCCAAGCAATTTATAACTGCCATCCCCTCCTTCAATTGCAAAATAGTTTCCGTCTTTAATGGTTAAATAAAGTTTTGCAGTTGCATCGTCCGTTAGCACCGTTGCCACCACTTCGCCGTCTATTAACGGTGTGGTTTCTTGATTTTCAAAATTGGTGGTCACATTGTAGGTGCCGTTTACCACGCGCACATTCATCACTTTTCCAAGACCAGTTATGTAGCCGTTTGCGGTTTCCAATTTAATCATATAACCGTCATCACCGTCTGACACCACATTTTGAAACAACGCCTTTTGATTGATGTTGTTGCCATAAACAAACGGCACTGCCACCAACCTCGACATTTCATCCTGAGCCTCGTTGCCCTGAACATAGATGTCGCTAATAGTCGCTATGTCCATAAAAATCAAATACTGTCCGTTTGGTTCCACAGAATATGTAAATGATTTGCTGTTTATCTGAAACTTGCTGTGAATGGCAGAGGTGTTATCGTGATAAATTCCGCCGCTATCGTTCATCAGATAGAAACGCACGCCTAAGTTAAAATTGGTGGATTTTGCAAGCGCAATGTTTGCATAAGTTCCTGCAATGGTGTTAATAGAAAAACTGCCAGAAACATCCAGCCTAATTTTTTCACTGCTACCTTTAACAACCTGAAGCACACTATCTTGTCCCAGTTCTGTCAACTCATCCTGCCCGTTCTGAATGAAACTTCTGTTAATGGAAAAATTGTTAAAATTACTTCTCACATTAAAAGTGATTTCCACTTTTAAGTCGGGATTAAACAAAGATGAAATAGTCATAACCGCAGTTCCTGTGGACTTCACTAGCACATTCGTCTCGCCCCTGTCCGACACAAACTCTATGATACCAGAATTGGTGGAAATGTTTAGTTTGCTATTTTTCAGATAAGGCGGAATCACCACAAGATTTAAGATGTCGGAAAGTTTGTAGGTGTTTGCCGCGGCAATCTTTTGGTCCAGCACCGCAGAATATGTGCGCTCGGTGTTAGAAATTGCTTTGTTGTTGTCAAAGTCATAAAAAGCACCAATCTTATTCAACTTGCTATCTACTTGTGAATAAGAGAGCGACACTACATCGTCAAGATAAGTTATGGTGTTGTTTGCAAAAACTTGTTCCTGCCAAACCAACAAGTTGTCATAATTACCCGTAACCTGAACATCGGACGGAGGCAGATCCACAATCAATTCCAAACTATCTACACTCGGATTGTTGCCAAATGCAATTGGCATACCGTCGTTCACTAATTCATTATAATATTGGTCGAAGTTTTTGATGTCGTAGTCTTCAACCGCCTCTATTGGCACAAACACAACTTCACTTGTTGCAACATTGATTAATTTATAGTGAGTAAGCACACCCGTGATACCACCCAGTTCGTTGTAGCGATTATAATCGGTCAGCAAATAATCGCCCGCAATCTCGCCCTCAAGCGTAATTATTCCTAAAAATCCGTTGTCCTGCATTTCCTCAACGGTGTACATATTAAATATGAAATTTCCACTCCACTCACTGGTTTTTTCGTAGTAGTTGTTAATGCTGTCGTAGTGAGAGGCGTTGGAGTTATAATAACTCACTTCCACAGGGCTAAGGGAATATCTTTGCAACTCATCATTAAGCAAATAGTTAAAATCCCTCTCGGTTATAAGCAACATTATATTGCCACCCACCACATAGCGATAGTATGGCACATTGCCCTCTAAAAAGTCTCCGCCCTCGAAGTTACATATTTCAAAATTCGAAAGATAAGGAGAAAGTATTGCATCATCAAAATACTGATACTGGGCATTTAGCAAGTTATATATTTTAATAAAGATTCCGTCTTCATTTTCTTCATAGTAAAAAGCCTGCGTAGTAAGTTTTTTTGCTCCTTCTTCTGTGAATGTATATTTTGTGGTTTTCACAAAGTTTCCGTTTATCTTTGCCGAAAAATATGTTTGATAACCAATGTAGAAACTGTTTGCCGAAAGCAGCGTGCTAGTCTCAAACTCATAGCCACTCGAAACCACCGTTTCGTCTTCTAACAATATAAAACTAGCGCGACCGTTAATAAAGTCATATTCGGATTTTTCATAAAATTTACTTTCATCTTGCCACACAAATTTCGTAGGCACACCCTCGTGTGTGCCTCTATACGACACATCAATTTTAACCAACCTGTCTTCATCCAAGTTTTCGTGACTGCGTTGAAAATATTGAATAATATAATTAATTTTGTTGTACTCTTCAATCAAATTTCTAAGCAGTTCATATTCGTTAAAACCATCACCATCAATAGTGTAATTAACTTCTTCTTGCAATTCGTGGTTGTCATCGTATTTTATGACTCCCGCAAAACTATTAATTTTTTCAATCATGTACTCAAGATAAGTCGTGGTCTCATCCACATACTGTCCGTATGAATAGTTTTGAATACCACTTGCTTCGCCGTATGTAAGTTCATTAAAGCGGAGACGGATTTGGTTTGCCTGCGACACAAAATAGTTGGTGAATATATTGTTCACATAATTCACCCACTCCTTGTTGTTAATAAATTCTTTGTCGATTGTTTGACTGCCCGAAATTCTCACAAATTTTTCATAAGTAGCATCGTGAAACTGAGCAGGAGTGTAAATATTAAAAGGCAGCGCCATCAGCCAATCCACTAAAGCATCTGTATTGAAATCAGCAGAAAACTCAAAAACTTCCACCCTTCCAGTGTCTTGATCTGGCTCATCAAAATGTGTTTTAAACACATTCACATATTCCAGCAACTGCGAAATAGCATAGTTTTCATACACATTTTCCACCATGGCATCAGCAAGCAAATACATTTGGTTTTCAGTTAGATTATTTGTGCTTATTTTATCTGCAAAATCACTGTCCAGCAAATCGTGTTCGTTTACAATTGCTATGAATAGTTGCATGTCGATGCTGCCGTCATCCAAAATGGCCACAACTATATCTTCAATGTCTATGTGCTCAAAATCTTCTAAAAAGTAATCGTAATCGTTGTCGTCAATGGAATCCAACATTGATGCGTCGGTTAGCAAATTGTATGATTGCACCAACTTTGCAAGCAGATAATTTTTATATATAACGCTTGCCACTTCCACAAATGAAGAGGTATCATAATCATTATTCTCAATTAAAATACTACTTGCGCTGTCGCCATAAAACGCTAACAAAAATGTATTGTTTTTGATAGCATTCAACAACTCCACACTCGTTGCTCCATTTAGCGATCCTTTTTCTTCTGACTGCAGCATGTTTGTCAACTTATCTTTTGCCGAGATAAACATTGCATTTATAAAATTGTTTTGCATACTCTCCAGCGTGATAGAGGCATAATACAATCTTTGGTAATAAGAACCCACAACCTGTCCAGTGCTTCGCCATCCATACGCATTTGTGTTAATCCATAGCACCGTATCGGCAAAAGTCACGATTGATGTAGACTCACTTACAGCCAACACCTTGTCAAACTTTTTCGCGTTTTCCACGACTTTTGCTTCCACATCCGCAAAATATTCCACATACAAATTGTTGATAATTCCAATTAGGGCTTCATAGTTATCATAGAACTCGTCGTCTTCTTCCACTTCAATTTTTTTACTAAAATTGTTGTTAATATCTGCTACCACATCGCGATATTTTTGGTTGATAACTGAAATGTCGCTTTCTCTGACTTGCAATCTGTCTATTTTATTGTCATCTTCTAGCAACAAATTCACTTTGTCAATCAATACATTTAACTGTTGCGAAAGCATGATGTTGTAAATCACATTGTTGAAGGTGTCGGTCAACATTGCAATTGCCAACTCATCTCCAATGTACTCGTCCTCTTCCATTAAATTAAGTTCGTATCCGCTTTCCAAAAAAATGTATTGCGCAATCAATTGCGGAATGATACCTTCATAATCGGGCGCCACTGAGTAGGTTTTTCCTGAAAAAGCATTTAGATAATCAAGCATACTTAAGTATATTTCACTTTTATCCATATACTCAAAATTGCCAAAGTCTCTGTAGGTTTCAAGCAAATCAAAAGCCACTAACTCGCTGTAAGACAAAAACTTACTCAACTGAATGTTGTTAATATAATTCCTGTCAATTATGGCTGCAAACAACTTTAGATTGTAATCAGAAAAGTTAATCGACTGCAGCACGGTTTTTTCTAAGTATTCAACATGTTCGTAACTTCTCACCCCAAAAACATCTATGTAACCAAGGTTATTTAGCGCCGCCACCAAATCGCCCAACTCTACCAGTTTAGAGTTTTTGACTTCCAAAATTTCAACATACTCAATTTCGTTAGTGTAGATGTTAGAAACAATGTCGCTGCCAAAAACATAGAAGTTGTTCACATATTCGCTTGGGTCGTTGGTTTGCATATTTAGTTTTAGCAAAGTGTATGAAGTTTGCAAGTTATAAAAATCAAACAGATTTCCGTCGCTGTCGATAAAGTTTACCAAATTTTTCTTTTCGATTTCCCACGAAAAGATGATGTCGGCAAGGCTCACATTTTCCGCGTCAGTCACGCCCACATACGACAGTTTATAGTCTATGTTTGTGATGTCGCCAAAGAAACCACCCACGCGCTGGTTGATAGAGTTAGATAAATAAACAATCGGCTCTTCCGTTTGGTAATAAACAACATTGCCAAACACCGCCGCGTTGTTAACTAAAATGGAACCCGAAAGCGTTCCCACTTCCAGTATGCCACCAAAAATTCCACCAATAAAAATCCCTTCTTCCTCAACTGTATCAAGAGTGCTGATTGCATTTTGATTTATGTTGATTTTAATGTACGCGTCTGATATAAGGGCGTTGTTGACTGCCCCGAAATAGCCGCCTGCAAACTGTTGGTTGGTTTGTTTTGCAATAAACACAATGTCTCCAAAATATTGATGAGAAGACGAAAAGTTGTGCGCCACTGTTTTATTTTTATTGTCTTTGCTGATTTCGCGGTTGAAATAAGAATAAACCGAGTTTTTATAAAGTTTGGATGCAAATCTATTAGAGTTATTCTCACCGCCCGTTTCCACGGTATAGTCCGTAAAATTAACGCCCGCAATTCCACCCAAATAGTTTTCGCCTGCAATTGCTGTGTTTAGATAACTGGCAGTATACTTGCCGTCCATCATCTGCACCTTATTGCCCTCCAGCACATTTAGTGGCGCAGAAGAAGGCATCTGCGACAAAGCAAATTGCGTCAAGTCAGAAAAATATCTACTCTCGATGTTTGCGCCCGCAATTCCGCCCAAATAGTTTCTACCCACAATGGTGGGGTTAGAAATTGAGTTTGTGATGCGCGCCATATTTATGCCCGCAATTCCACCCGCAAAGTTGTTTGCAAAAATAACTGACTTTGCGGTTACATTATTAATGGAACCTAAGTTTATGCCCACCACGCCGCCGATAACATACTTGTCGCCAATAACGCTCATGTCTTTGGTTTGCAAAAATGATGCATTAATTATTGCACTAACCGACATGTTTGACATACTGCTAGAAATTTGTGATGGCAAATTAGAGTACCAAATATTTGCAAAATTTTCGTATTTTTCTTTTAATGCTTCGGATGTAGACTGCTCTACAAGTAGCCCCACAAGTCCGCCCACAACTAGTTTAGTGTCGCTTAACTCGTCAATAGTGTCAATGGCAATGGATGCAAAACTGTCGGCAAGAATACCGTCTTTTTGATAACCCACAAGTCCGCCGATAAACCCGAAAATATTGGCTGAAGAATTCCCCGAAAAAATCAGCCCCCTGCTCTTTAATGCAATGTCATTAATTTTTGCGCCATCGTAGCCCGCGATGCTATTACCGTCGTCCACCGAGCAGTTTAGTATCTCACTATTTTCTGCCCTGCCTGCAAGTGCGCCCATAAACACGCCATACTGTGTGGACGCATTCACTGTTAGATAGGCATTAGCGCTGACGGAGACATAAACATTTTTTAGTTTTATGTTATACAACTTTGCTCCCACAACATTTGCAAAAAGTCCGCCATAGTAATTAAAAGTATCCGTCTCCATATTTGTGCGAGTGATTAAGTTATGAATACTATATTGCACAATGTCTCCATTTGGAAAAGTAAATCTGCCGTCGTATGTTCCCGTGAAGGCATTTTCCTCGCTTCCAATTGGCGCAAAGTTTTCCGGCAAATAAATATTTGCCGTTTGCACATAGTTGGAAGACAGTGCGTCGTTCACCCTAAGCAAATCTTGATAGGTGGCAACCTCGTATTTCACACCGATGCCGTCCGCCACGCGCACTGTAATAACTTCCACAACCCTATAACTGTTTTGATTAACATGACTGCGACTATCCACAGAATAAAGATAAATAGAATACTCCGGCAGTTCATAAGGTGCCACTATCAGTTCATTTATTCGCACGGTTACCGTTTTATTTATATTGTCTACAATCGCGCTCACATTTGCGGTGGCGCTAGGCACGGCAATGATGTTGTCGTTGTGCACTCCTGCAGGATTAATTGAAAACGCAAAAGTCTTTTCGTTTTCTGATTTGTCGGTATCAAACACCAATTTTTCGTCCAGAACATTTTGATAAACCATGTCGCGAATATCAAAAGTCATGGTGTTGTATGCAAGGTCGGCGCTTATGCTCTCCACTCGCTTTGCATCCACCACCGAAAAACTCACGCGGTCGGAATAAGTGTTGCTAATTGATTGTCCAAAAAAGTTATTAAACTGCTGCACTGCAAACCCTTCCACATAAAAGTCAAAAGACATTTCTGCGTTAATGTCGTCTTTAATGCTGTTTGTTTCCGCCCAAACCAACAATCTTTTACTGTCGCCACTCATCTCCCAACAAATTTTGTGACTCCAGTTATAATCCTCATCTTTCCATTCTCCTTTGGTAATGCTCTCGCCTTGGGCATTTTTCTGGGGTATAGTAATCGATCTGGAACCGTAGTAAATTTTCCAATAAATTGTAGACGCAGCAAAAGTCTGAGAAATAGTCGGCAATATTTCCATGGAAATTTCTGCTTTGCCGTTTAAATCAAAGTCCGACGGATTCACTCCGTCGCTGTAAATGTTAAGTGTATTTTTTGAATATATGTTGTTTGTTTTTGGTGTCAGCCTAATGTGCGACACAGGCTCCACCACAATCACCACAAACTCAAACTCCAGCGTGTGCTGCTCGGTGCTGCTCACTCTGCTGGTTAGTACCACTGAAATGATTACTCTCCCGTCCTGCCTTGTAGAAATGTTTTTAGCGCTAAGAGTGTTGGTTTGAGAATCAAACGAAACGCTATTGCTCTCACTTGACCTAATCGAGAGGCTTAGCCCATTTGGCAAAATTTCATATTTAGTTGGTGTAGCGTTGTCGCCAAACAACACATTTATTACAATGGTTTGATTATCGCCCCGTTGCGCAGTGAAAGGCTGTTCCACGCGGTCCACGCCCACGGCGTCTTTCGACACAATTTTACTGTCGCACACATGGTTTTTAAAAGTCAGCCAAACGCTCTCGCCCGTTATATTAATATAAACCTGCACATAAATCGTAAGCACATATCCGTTAGGCGCCACAACTTCAATGCGGCTTCTGCCCACTTGATCGAGACGCGTGGAAATATTGATCCCTGTAACCAATCCATTTTCATTACTAATTAAAGAGATGGTTTCATTGCTGATAACATCCGCGCCTTCCAGTGTTGTGACCCTAACCGTGAAACTCTCGTGTGTTAAATTACTATAGTCTCCCGATTCGCCTAACCAACTCGCTGCAATTCCTTTTTCCTTAAAGTCATACACCAAAGTATCATTCACGGACATAAACACCTTGTCGTCAATGGCGTCGCCCGAAGAACTCCATTTAACTTCGCCCAGTACGCCAATCAAGTCCACCTCAGCCAAAACTTCATCGTTTATTGCCGATGTCACAACAAGTTTGGTGCCCTCGTTAATTTCCACCTCATTATTTTGTTTTCGCAGCAAAAACCTATGCGGATTAAGCGTGTTGTCCACCACCATCATTGGCGATGTTATTACATTTCCCCAAGTGTCGGAAATTAGAATGTTGCTGAGTTTTTCGCCCTCGGCGTCCACCACAGCAAATTCCACCTTTTGGTTGTATAGCGTGCCGTGCGTTCCAAACACCTGCACATAAAAAGGTGTGCCTAGTTGGTTGGTGCTATAGTTGGCAAACAACACCAAGTTCTCTGCCAACAACCCGCTGTTTTCCACATTATAGTAAGAGTTCTCATTTTCGTTTGCTAAATAGTCTTGCAGATTGTCATAGATGAAAAGTCGTTCAGGATACGCCTGCACTTTCACATTCAGCACAATTTTTTCGCCCTCGAAATAATCTTCATAACCTCTGTATTTCACAAAGAACTCTAAACTCTCTTCCACCGCAACGCCCACAGACTGTACCAAAAACTTGTTGTTTGCCCGCGTGATTTTCAACTGCGACGGAACAGTGTTTAACAGCACCTGATATTTTGTATTGTTAATCATGGAATTTTCTGATGTAATGTTTAAAGGCTCGCCAGAAATAAGATTATAGTCATAGTTAAAAGTTAGCGCGCCCTCCCTAAACTTATCAAAACTGGCAATAGTATTTGTGGCCAAATCAATGTCAAAATTATAAACTCCATTTATTTTTTGTTTGGTCAAAAATTCTTCCACTCTGTGATTGTAAATTTCCACCTTGGAAATGTCAATGGGAGAAAGCACGCGCACTTCCACTTCATCGGTCTTCACCACATCTTTGTTGGTGTAGGAAGCAAACAACTTAAAAGTTTCGTTCGCAAAATTATTGCTAACCAAAATTGTGCCATTGTTAATTGTGATATGCTGCTCCATATTTTCATCAACCGAAAGCGTAATATTTCGCTGGTTAGTGTTAAAGGGATGAAAATTTATGTATGTAAATTTTGTTGAGCCCGTAATTTCGCTTGCTGTCAAATCGGTCCACACGCCTTTAACAACAGGAATTTCGTCTTGACTAAACTCAAACGACTGCAACGGCACCACCACAAAAAACTCTAAGCGTTTTGTAACTCCGCCCTCTTTTGTTTTAACATTCACCGTTGCGTGTCCGCCTCCGTTTACTTTCAATTCGGTTGCAGTTTCTTCTTTAGAAAAAGTGGATTTACTAAGCGACAAACTGGCAGTGGATGATGTTACCACCACATTCACCTGCTTGCTAACCGCCAAACTCACACCTGAAACTTTAGAATCAATTGTAATAGTTTGACCGCTTCCGCTCAACTCCAACTCATATCTGTTGGTCTGCGCATTGAACGACGCCCCCTGCACTGTTATCTCCAACTCCATGTTTCTATACTGAGTTGCAGTACAGCCGAAAAAAAGAGTGAAACTGCTAATAAACAATAGAAGTAATAGTAATAATTTTTTTCCGTTTTTCATTCTCATTCCCTTAACAGATATGTTTTGTAAAGCAATCAAAAATATTTATAGTTTTTAGATACTTTAATATATATATTATATATAGGGTTAAAAGGCGGTGTCAAACAAATTGATAATAATTTAAAATAAAACATAAAATTACAAAAAAAATACATGGTAAAAAACAGATGAATTGTTGGTTTTTTCTGGTCGCGAAACACATAAATTATTTGATTTTTCGGTTGTAGAAAAACATATATTATTTGATTGTTTACTCACTAAAAAAAATAAACTGTTTGATTGTGTTGGTACAAAAATAACATAAATTATTTAATTTTTAGGGTATTAAAAAAAACACACACCGCAAAAAAATTCACTTGCAAAAAGAGTGAAAGTTTCCTGCAAAGAGAGTGAAAGTTTATCTGCCAAAGAAGTGAATATTTGTCTACCATGAGAGCGAAAATTTACTTGTGTTTTGAGTGGGAATTTTACTATTAAAGTATGTAACAATTCAATTTGCATACGAGTAAACTTTACTGCAATGAGAGCGGAAATTTACTTGTATTTTGAGTGAAAAATACTAAAAACAATATTAAAATATCGCATTCATAAATAGAAAAAACCACCTATCTAATTTTTTTAAGTTGACAGGTGGATTTTCTTCATGCTTTTGGTCGCAAAAAATCATTTCAACTACAACATTAAAGTGTAGTTGTTGGTTTTAATTTCTCTCATTATGTTCACTTCCGCACCCGTTTCTGCGTCCAGATAAACATAATACACATAATCTTTCCACTCACACACAAATTCAAAAGCGCGCCTCTCTCCCACAAACTTGTTAGGAATCACACAAAAATTTCGCATTTTCACAGTGAGAGCACTGCTGAGCATGGCTTTAGCGTCAAGTATTCCTAAATTATAAGAAAAAGTTCCTCTATCACGGTTGTTGTAAGCATAATTGGTTGCCTCAAAACCGATAACCATGCCCGTGGTGTTGTCTATTTTTATTTTTATCAAATCGGGATAATAAATAACCTTATCAACAATCGGAGCCATGTTCACATAAGTTATATGCCCATGTGACGCCGTCCACACAGCATGCAGGTTTTCGAACTCGAAATCTTGTGTTATGTTTTGGGCTAGATTTTCACACTCGGCAATGGTAAGGTTCTTGTCACCGTCACCTCCGCCATAACTTGTAATGTTAATAAGCATTCCTCCCCGTTTTGTGAACTGTGCAAAAAAATCACCCTCCTCGTTTGATAATTTATAATTGTAGGTGGAAAATTTATTTTCTGTTTCTCCCAAAAATTCCACCTCACTGTTTTTGTAATAATTGTTTAACAGTACAACTCTTTCATCTGCCTGTTCTTTTGTAATTTCCACTTCTGGCAAACCCAGTACCTTGCGATTAAGCACACTATCAGAAAAAGGGCCGTCGTAAATTAAAGCCGGCACCTCCGACGATGCATTCTCACTGGCAATAATTCCCGCATTAAAATCGCTTTTGTCGCCATTACCAAAGTCTATGTTTTTTGAAATTTTAAAGTCGTAAGCCAACCTTGAAGCATAGGAATTTAGGTCGTAGAGTAGCACCGCACTTTTAGTGTGAAATTCCTCCACATTCTCAAAATCGGCTACTGAGAGTTTATCTCCTCCCGTTGTTTTTTCCACCAGCGAATAGACATAGCCTCCGCAAGTGTTTATAAAACTGTTCACATCTTGTATCTTATTATTTGAGATGGGCAAAGCATTCAGATGCGCGTTTGCAAGCACACATGTAACATAAAGAGAACGCAAAATTTCGTTCTGAGAAGAGAGCGAATTAGTGGCAATTAATTTACTAAAATCCACTTCCAAATCATCCACATTGCCCACCAATTCCAAGTAGGTTCTCTGATATAAATTTTCTAGTTGTTTGGTGTAATTTATGTTGGTAATCCAAAGCGAAATAATCAGCGCCAAGGCAAGCACTCCACACACGCACGAAAGCGCAATCACCCACCCTTTATAAACTTTTCTTTTTGCCACAACTCCCCTCCTAAAACATTATGAGTCGCAATCAAAACCCACACTTATTGTCACAAACTATACTGTTATTGATTGTATAACCCACACAGTTGTCACACAGCAAACACATGCTTACCAATCACCACCACAGTTCTACGCGAAAAAATCCAAGAACTTGTAGCCACTGCAGGGTTGTAATAATATATCGATCCATAACTGGGATCCCATCCATTCATAGCATCTTCCGCCGCCTGATATGCCTCCCCATTTGGCTCCAAATTTATCTGCCCGTCATGCACCGCAGTGAACGCCCAAGGCTGATAAACAACGCCATAAATTGTGTTAGGAAAATTAGGGTCTTTTACTCGATTCAGGATGACCGCACCCACCGCCACCTTGCCCTCATAAATCTCTCCTCGCGCCTCTGCATGTATGCATTTTGCCAACAAATATAAGTCGTTGTTTTGTTGCGTGCCCAAATAAATTCCCAGCGCATTTGCTGTTGCACCATCCACTTCTCCTGAAACTCGCAGGCCATTTGTTTTTTGAAATGAGCGGATTGCTTCTCGCGTTTCTGCCGTCATACTGCCCGTCACAGCACCACCATAATAACCCCAATCTTTTAATTTTTGTTGCACTTCTGTTACATTTACATCATCTGCAAAAATCTCTCTTGGCACCCAAAAATGATGCAAATATAACGCACAAATCAAAAGCACACAAAACACTGTTAGCACTGAAATATATAGCCTTTCCCTCTTTGCCATTTTATCTTTTCTCCTCAAGTATTTTTGTTTTTTTCTTTAAGCATTTTATCATTTCACATTAAGCATTTTTATCT
>CAYJCT010000002.1:0-28213 GCA_964368745.1 uncultured Christensenella sp.
TGATTGCACAGTTTTTATTTAATGCTGAGAAGGATTTTTAAATTATATATTAAATATTAAATTTATTACGCATGCCATTAATCTAAGTTGCCTGTCAAGTTTTAAATTTATTATGCATGCCATAATCTAAATTTATAATCAAATTTAAAATCTATTACGCATGCTATGATCTAAAGCAACTATTAAATACAAAACGATATTTTATATGTCACAAACAAATATCTTATATTGTTATTGTAAAATGTCTTTCAGTTATATTTTTCTGATATGCTATTAGTCAACTTTTTCTTGCATATCAAATATTAATGTTTTTATTGTTTAGTTAGAGTAACTAATTAATTTTATTTTGGTTTGGTTGTGTTTTTTTTGTGAGGTGGGTTTTTAAGAGTGTGCGTGCAATAAGCCATTACCGCTAAAAAAATTTTGCTTTTTAATATCTGGTAAATTTGTGTAAATTTGTTTTACAAAAAAAAGTTATTTGGTTATAATCTAAATTATTATTGAACAAATAGGAGAATAAGATTATGTCTTTTGATAGAATTAAAGAATTGTTAAAAGAACAACTTAATGTGGAAGAAAGTAGAATTACCCGCGAGAGCAAAATTGTGGAAGATTTGGGTGCGGATTCCTTGGATGTGGTGGAATTGTTGATGACGCTGGAGGATGAGTTTGGTGTTTCGGTTAGTGATGATGAGGCTGTGAAAATTAAAACAGTGGGAGATATTCACTCTATTATTGACGGAAAAACAAAAAAATAATTGCACAGTTAATCACGAGAGTGATGTGCGAGGCTTATGCGCATGCAAATCATATTATTAATCAACGCTATATTGATATGCTAAGATAACAGATCTTTAATTGTGATAATTATTCGTGTAATTTTGGATGAATCATGTTGATAAAAATCATGTCTCAAAAAGAGTTGCCTTACATTCGATGTTTTACGATTGTTTGATTTTATCTGAAGCATTGAAACAAAAACGATCGCAGAAACAAATGTTGCAAAATGCATGAAAAACTAAAAAAAACTATTACTTTTACTTTAGAAATATTGTTAAGTGTTTTTTGTCTAAATGCCAGTTTGGTGTTTAGGCTTTTTTTGTGCTTTGCGCTGAAAATGTAAGTTTGCAAAGTGACTTATCTCAAGTTTAAAAAATTCCAGTTTCCTATTGCCGAGTTTAAAAAAATCATTAATAGATTTATTAACGACTAACCAATCAAAAGCAGCATTGCGCTCTATAGGTGAGGATTAATCTTTCTATCTACAAATTTTTATAATTTTTATAATTTTATCTATTTTATCTAACTATTTAATCTAAACTATTTCATCTAAACTATTTCATCTTAAGTATTAAATCTTAATTTTTAATTTCATTCTTTAAATTTATGGTTCAAGCATGTTTTTGGCGTATAAAAAGAGAAAACAATCCAACAACATAATTTGTCATGTTTGTTTTTTCTTTGTTCTATTTCGATAAAAATCGACATAAAATGTAGCAATAATGGAAAAGGCGGAGTGGGTGTTATGTGGTTTTTGGAAGAAAGATGCGTGCAATTAGGCAAGTTTATAATAGAAAACGAAACTACGATTAGAAAAACTGCAAAAGTTTTTGGGTTGAGCAAAAGCACGGTGCATAACGATTTATCAAATAAATTAAAAGATGTGAACTATTCGTTGTATTTGAGCGTACAAAAAGTGTTGGATAAAAATTTTGCAGAAAAACATATCCGTGGTGGCATTGCCACAAAGATGAAGTATTTCCGAATGCGCACGAGAGTTTGAGTTTTCTTAGAACGATATTATATGGTTTTAATAATGGTTGTTTCTGGTTGGTTAGTTATAAGTGAGTGTGCACTTATTGTTTGTGTAAAGGGCTTTGTCAAGGGTTTTTCTGATTGCTTAAGTGCATGTGAGTTTGCGGGGAAATGCTGTCGCAATCGTTTACAATATTGATGGTAGAAATGAATTACACGCGAGATTGAGTGTGTAAATATATGAAGTTTCAGTCTTTAAACAGGTGATATCTTTCAGGGCTGGTGATGGCTCTAAACATCAACTTTTTTATTAGGGGATAGTCATTTTCTAGCGAGTCAATAAGTTTTTTTACCTCTTCTCTTTTTGTGTTTTTGTCCACCGGGCAGCAAATGCTTTTTTTCACGGGCAGATTTTTGGTGGCTTTTTTGATTTGCACCTCATCTGTGTTAATTAGCGGTCGAATGATGTGTATGTTTTCGCGGTCGAGATAGGTGGTGGGCAAAATTGTGTTTAGTCGACCTTCAAAAAACATGCTGAGAAAAAAGGTGTGAAGCACATCGTCGGCGGTGTGTCCCATGGCAATTTTGTTGCAGTTTAGGTTTTTTGCAGCCGATACCAGCATTCCTTTTCGCAGTTTGCTGCAAAGCGAACAGGGGTTTTTTTCCTTTCTGATTTCAAACACCGTTGCAAATATGTTGGAAGGCACAATGTGGTATTCCACGCCAATTTTCTTGCAATATTCCACCAAATGATGCAGGTTTTCGGGCTTGTTGTAAAGGTCGACAGTGATTGCCACTAGCCTAAATTTTTTGGGGCTGAATTTGGCGTAGAGTGCTAGTGCTGAAACTAGTGCAAGGCTGTCTTTTCCGCCTGATAAACCTACTGCAATTTTGTCGTTTTCTTCAATTAAATTGTATTTATCGCAGGCGTTTCTAAGCCTGCTTAAGATTTTTTGCACGCACTTTCTCCCAATGTTTTTTCTTTCTTATTTTTTTCTTATTTTAAAGGATTTTACACTCTATTTTTTTTAATTATGAAAAGATTTTTTTCTATGACGGAAGTTTTTTTGTATTATCGTGGAACGATTTTTCTCTATGACGGACGGTATTTTTGCTGTCGTGGAACGATTTTTGAAACTTTTATTTTTAGATTTTTGAAACCATTATTTTTGTTTTTATGTGTTAATTTTGTCCATTATTTTTATGTTCTTGCAGTTTGTATTTTATCATCAAATGTGGCGGATTGCAATGAAATTTTGCACATTTTTTGGGGTTTTGGCAAGGTTTTTTTCCACAACTTTTTCGTTTACAAAATTTGTCGATTTTCTTATTATTGTGTTGACTTATGCAGGAGTGGTATTGTATTATTATATATAATATATAAGTGTGTAAATTAATTGTTATTATCACTTAAATATTTTCTTAATTTTTTTCAAATAATAACTGAAAGATGGATGGATTTATGAAAAAAAAGTTGGCGCTATTATTAATGGTTTTAATTTCTTCTATTTTTGTTTTTGCGGCGTGTGATAACCCATACGACAAGATGAAACTTTCTCTTAGCAAAACAAGCGTTGAGTTGTATCTTTTAGACGGCGAAACAAGCGAAGATGTTAAAAGTCAAGATGTTGTTACGGCGAAAGTGTCGCTTGTGCCAAAAACTGTGGATCAGCAAGTGCGCTTCACTGCATCGGGCAAGGTTAAAGTGGAAGCGAAGTATTTGGGCGATGGCGAAACCGAACTGCTGCTTACGGCTCTTGATTATGGCACCACCACCATCAATGTGCTGACTAAAGAAAATAATTTAAAAGAAACTATTTTGGTAACAGTTAGTCGCGCAGTTAAAGAAATTTCAGTCAATACCGCTCTTGCTATTAAGCAGGGAGACACGCTAGGCGCGTCGGTGCTTGACATTAACGAATATGGCAATCAATACATAACTTTTAGTCCTGAAAATACCACACAAAAAAAGTTGGCGCTGGAGTTTGACACCACAGGCTACAGCGAGGGAAAAATAAACTGGCTTAATAAATATTTTGAAATTCAAGGCTCTAAACTGATTTCAAAAAGAGTGGCAGCAGGTGACAAAACTGCCATCGACGAGGCAAAAGAACTGTTTGGCGCAAGTTTTGGCGAAAGTGTGAAAGTTAAGATTTCGTCTGCAGCGCGTCCTACAGTGTTTACAGTTGTGGACATTGACATCATTAAGGTTTCAAGCAACGCAGAAGTTGAAATGAATGTGGATGAAAATGCAGACGCACCTGCTGAAACTATAGCGTTGACTCGTGGGGTGGACGGTATTTATGAGGTGGTTTTGGTCAACCCTGTGGGGTCGGGCACTCTTTATTCCGACGACTATTACAACTACTTATTTAACCGCAAACTGTCTATAAACTTTGGAGACGAGCAGATTGAGTTTGAGAAATACACTGTGTCGGCGCCTTCAGGTTATGCTCGTGAAAACAACAAAAACTTTTATATATCCGATGTGGGCGGAAACAACTTTGTGCTGTCTTCCGACAATGCATACTCCGTTTCTTCTGAGGTGTTAGAATTTAGGGTAGACTATGTGGGCTACAACTTTTTCACGCAAATTGTGCGCGTGCGGGTGGTGGTTAAAAATGTTCCTAACAAAATTTTTGTGAACGACAACGCAGATTTTAACAGTTTGAATTTGTTTAACAATTATCAAAACGGATTGGGCGTGCCGCTTAGTGTGGTGGCTTCTCCTTCCTCCACATCGAATAGATTGAGTTATTCCTTGCACTTAAAAATGCCTGACTCAACGGGAAAATTGGATGAAATAAAACAAGGTCATACATATTTTGACAAAATTGAGTTGAGCCGTGGCGGGTCTACTAAAATTGCACTGGGCGAGAAAAACACTAACTCCACTTTTTATGTAAAACATACATTTGGTTCTGCTGTGCCTTCGGAGCAGTTGTATTTGACGGTGAGATTCTATTTTGGAGTTAGCGACAATTTAGCATCTAATGAATACAAACAATACATAATAGAGAAAAACATCGCGCTAAACTTTTTGAAAACCGTGGATCAAGCAGATTTGAACTCTGCTATTACATCAAATGTGTTTATCGATGTTTCGTCGCTGCACAGTGTGCCGCTTTTCCCTATTCTTAATTTAGGGGAAGACCGAAAAATTGCGGACTACATCAATTTGTCGGCAATAAAATACAACACCAATCTTTATAATTTAGTGGTGGAGGCAAGCAATCCGCATATTCTTTACATTGCGCCTAGAATAATTTCTACCCACTCTTCAATTTTGAGAGACAGTTTTAGAATTGTGTCGCAGAGTGGTCATATTAGCGGCGAGATAAAAGTTAATTTGCTGATTCCTCATAACTTTAGAGACGACGATACTGCTTTTGCTCCTTTTGCAATTGAACTGGAAAAGACCAACAGCGCTGTGCTGTCGATGCTGGATTTAAGAGAAGAATCAGAAGACATAGATGTGAATGTGGATTTGTTTAACAACTTTGCAAACAAAAAATGGGCGAGCGGCGTTTATGAAACAGTGCATAATGTGGTGCTGTCGACAAATGCTACGAGAGTGCCTTTTGACTTTTATAGTTATCGTTTGTATGTGGATGGGCAGGGCAACGAAATTGCCAGCAGATATTTGATTAACGATATGATTTATACGCAGTCGAACGAGCACATTGTTTGGCAGACGGTGAAAGAGGGCGACGAATTGCGCGGATATTTGACCACTTTTGGAAAGGTGTTAAATAACAAAAACCGCCCAGCAACCCTAACTTTTAGGTACACTGCATTTACCTTTGACTACGACACAAAAAAATATGTGGAAAAAACTTTCACACAAACTATAAACTTTTGGGTTTATGATGTGCTAACGGGTATTGGACCTAAAGAAAATATTGTGAACATTTCTGTTTCCGAACCAAATGCGGTGGGTATTTATGCGCTTGACAAATCGAGGTTTGTGCTGGAGCACCAAACAACTCCTAATAATGTGGCACTTCTTGGTGGTTATAGCAAAGAGGGCAAGGGACTGGGATTAGAAGAAATTTATTCCAACTCTCTTAACAGCGGAAAGTCTTTTGATGATTTTGAAGTAAAGAGAATAAAGGCAAAATATGAAGATCAGACCGACATTGTGCTTATGGCATCCGACATCTTTGATAAAGTGGGCAGTGAATTTGTTGTTAAAGACTATCGTAAATTGATTAAAACTGTTGACGACATTGAAGAAAATTCAGTTTTTGAAAAGTGGTATGATTATTATCATGACGACAGAGCGTCGCTATCGGAAAATGTGAAAAACTTTATTAACGAGGTTTTTGGTGAACCCATTGAGTTTAACATAACCATAACTGCTACGCAGTTTAATAAGATTTCTGCTTATTATATGCTGAATGTGACCATTCAGAACCCTATTTCGACATCGCAGTTGTTGCTAAAGGAAATTGACAACGACGGCGTTTATTTTGAATATAAAGACTCGGTTTATTCTAACGATTTTGATTTGGAATATGAAATAATGCCTGCTAATGCTGCTAACCAAAATTTGAGGTTGGAATATTTTAGCGACAGTGTGTTCGAAATACCAAACGAAAGCAACGGCGTGATTACTGGCGGAGTTATTCGCATTAAACCGATGAAGGCGGGCGAGAGTTATTTGACGATTGCCACTGAAGACAGCTACACAGTTTACGGGGCATACATAAAGAAGGTTATACGAATTAAAGTTGCAGACGGTAGTGCTGAACATCCTTTTGAAATCTCTACTTTTGCGCAGTTTGAAGCTATGATGCAGGACTTAAATGCTGGAAAGCATTATCATTATGTGCTTAAAAACGACCTTGTGCTTAGCAGTTATACACAGGATTTGCTGAACATTGTTAGCCCTATTGTGGAAAACGACAAAGCCTTTTCATTGGATGGTAGGTTTGAGTTTAAATATAACAACGAAACTTATGTGCGCTATAACTCCATTGTGTTTGACTGGAATTTGTCGAAGAGTTTTGTAAAGAGTTTGATATCACAAAATAGTGACCGCTTTATTTACGACAATGACGATGCTAAATCCTTTAACTTAGGTTTGTTTCCTTACATTACAACTAAAAACGCGACCATAAAAAATGTGTCGTTTAAAGGAAAGGTCAACATAAACCTGCCTGATATTCTCGACACTGGCTCGGGCACGGCTGACCAAATAAACAAAGACAACATCAATTTTGAAACCTTTAATTTTGGTGTGATTGCGGGCGTTAGTGCCGGCAGCATTGAAAACAGTTATGTGTGGGCAGATATTTCGGTTAACACTTCTAACTGGAGAGGCAGCAACAAGATTTCTGCCATAAACATTGGCGGATTTGTGGGCAGTTTGATAACTGATGAGAGCGGGGAAGCAACCGACGGACGCATTGGCGGAGCATACACCAGTGGCGAGAATTTTTCTGCACGAAACGGTGATGTGAAAATTGTTGTTGTGACATCTGCTGGAGCGGATGCTAAGTTGAGCGTGGGTGCGGTGGCAGGACGCGCTGTTATGATTTCGGGCGTGAATGAGTCATCGAAAGAATTTTATGACTTAACAATTTTTGCAAACATTAAAATAACCACTTCTGGCGGAGCGCTGGCGCACGCATCTGTGGGTGCAATTGTGGGACTGGCTGAAAATGTACATGTTTATGGAGCAGTGGTTTACCCAACAATTTTTGCATACAGCGGAGTGGGTGGTGTTGCAGGAAATGCTAAAAATGTATGGGTAACACTATCTAAAATATATTTTGTGAACGATCAGCAAGTGGGTATAAACTCTGCCGACTTAAGTGCGTACGATAATGTGGGTGCAATTTTTGGCAAAGTGGAAGACGGCGAGATTTTGCATTCTTATGCTCGGTCGTTTGGCAATTATGAAATTGACGACGAATATTTTGGCAACATTTATCTGCTGGACAGCGGTAGCGCGGCATACGCGGGAGGGTTGGCTGGCTTTGCCAAAAATCTAACGGTTGAGAGTAGTTATTTTGACGGCGACATCTACATAAAAAATGAAAGTGCAACAACTCGACTGCTTTACGGCTACGGCGAAAACATTGAAATTAGAAATGCATATGCAAAAGTGAATTTGTTGCACGCAAATGCTGCAATAAATGACAATGTTCAAAATGGAATTTTGAGTGACCTTTGGGATGTTCAAGACATATCTAGTTACTATGTTTGGGTAAACAATCATGCGTTTGTGGTGGATGATGACGGCGATGCAGTGGTTGCAACCGCAGTGGATGCAGCAAGTGTGAGTTTTTTCCGTTTTCATGGTTTTGCCATAACTGATGGAGAAGAAGGAGAGGGATATTCTCACTCTGACGCGTGGTTTATAAACGAATTTGTGAACGGCGGAATGCCAGTTCTTATTTATTTTGACAGTTTGTTAAATAAATATCAGGTGCTATATGATTTGCTTCCTTATGGCGTGGATTTGGAATTTGAACCATGGGAAAATTTTAGCAACAAAGCGTATTTTGATTTGAGCACGGACACGCAAAACAGAGTGGTGCTTTTCCACAACACAAATGCGTCAAATAACATCGCATCGGATATGAACACCTATCTGATTGGATTGGAAGGCTTGTTTTCTAACATTTCGGGAATTAAGTACACGAAACTGATTGATGTGCGAGTGAACAAGGCTGAGGTGGAAACTGAGTATGTGACGCTTGTGAGCGGATCTGCTATTGCAATCGAAATTGTGGAAAACAGTGGGCTACTTTCTAACACCAAGGCTATTGACATTGTGGGAAATAAAATTGTGACGCTAAACGAGGGGTATGCAAAAGTATATGTGTATTATGCTTACGACAAAACGATTGGCGCAGAGTTGGAAATTATTGTTGCGGCGGGCTTAACCGAAATTGGACTGTTGGACATGCAAGAGAAAGTTGTGGATGATGCTGAAAATTTTGACATGGACGAAATTATAAATTTCTATATTGACTCTTCGATTTATTTGTCGCCTTTTGTGAAAAATGTGGCGGCAAGCAACAAGGCAAGTGTGGGCGATATTGAATATTTTGCCAACACAAAAATGGGCGCTATCATTGAAGTGCAAGATGCAACCGTTTATCAGGGAATTGACCACAATGCAATTGTGAAAATTGGCAGTGTTGAGATGACATATTTGGCCGACCAAACAAAAAATGTTTATGTCATTAACAATTTGTCGCTGTCGAGCATTATAAATTTGATGGGTGTTGATGTGGGCGGATTTGCGTTTATGTTGACTCCGTTTATCAGACTTTCGGACACTGTGCAACTGGGTGGACTGGATGCTTTTGATGCAGTTTACACAACTGAAGACGGCACAGAATTTTCGAGCGATGCGTTTGCCAATGCAGTTATCATTGACGACATTGCAAAAGAATATGTGTTTAGAGTGAAAGCGGTGGCCACGGGCATCAATTTTGTGGAAGGTATCACGGGCGCAGGCATAAACCCTGACGGTGGCGTGGATGTGAAGTTGGATGTGGCAACTGCAAATGTGAACACGACACAGTTTGAGTTGTTTGTGCTGGAGGGAACATATGTTGCTGTGGAAAGTGTGGCACAAGCAAAAACCACACCGCATAATCAATTGTTTATTAACTTAGGCAGTGAGAGCGATCCCGATTATGTGTCGATAACGGTTGCGCGCGAAGAAAAGATTTTCTTGCAAAATGTTTTTGCAGAAAGTGAACTTATGCCCCCTAGTTATTATTTTGAAAGCAATGAAGAGGGAATTGTCACGATTTTTGAAATGGGAATTGAAGAAACCACGGTGGTGTCTTTGTTTGCTGAGAGTGGGGCTAAAATTGAAATTGGTAGCGTTTCTTTGCAGGGCAAAAAACTGGTATTGTTGGACAATGTGACTGCTAATACTTCTTTTGTGACCATGTTTCAAAACAATGTGGCGGTGATTAAAAGCGAAGAGGCTAATTCGTTCGTGCTTAGGTATTCATTAAACTTTGGATTTAATGACCGCAGGTACCGACTGTTTAGCAACAACTACGATATAACTGACATTAAATATAAGTTGGAATTTTCTCCTGAATCAAACGCAAGTTTGGTGGCGCCGTTTGACTTTTCTATTGCATCTATGAATCCTACGCATTTGGATGTGAATTTTTATCCTAATCATATAAGTTCTGCCGGTGACATCATTGGTGAAAAACCGCAGTTGAATAAAAGCACTTACATCACGCCGGGCAGAGCAGGTTTGATGAAAATTCAGGTTACCAGCGAGTTTAGCAATGTTTCGCATTTGACATTTAATTTGAATGCAAGCAGTGCGCAATATAGAGACTATTTAATTATCAGACAAATGCGTGCAAACACTATGAGCGAACAAACCGATATGTACTATATCAGTGATTTTTCGGAAATTATCACTTTCACGCTTTCGGACGGCGCGGTGCAGTTGCATAAATCTACATCTTTATTTAACGAACATGAGTTGTTTAACAACATTTATTATTTAAGAATTGAACTATCTAAAGATTGTCCTAATTTTGATAACGCAGTGATTTCGTTTGATATCAATGTGTTTGACAGCGCAGGTGTTTTACAGTCGGTGAGCAGAACAGAGAGTTTGACCGTGAAGCCTTTGCCAGAAGTTGCAATTGCAATTGACAACAGCAACCTGTTTGGCAATTTGGCAATTTTGGAAGTGGGCGGCTACAAGGAAATTAACTGGAGTGCAGTTGACTATGACGACGGCTCGCTTAGAGTGTTGCAAAACTATAAGTTTAGTAGCAACAATCAATTTGTGTTTATTGTGGATGAAATGGGGCTTAATTCCTTTATCAAAAACAAGGGCGAGGCAGTGACTCAAAACGGCTTTGAGGGAACTTTTGTGCAGGGTAGGAAATATTATGTGGTGTGTTTAAACACCATTGACCCTGAAAACTATGGAAAAGAAAACACCAATGATAACAACTCAGTTGTGGAGTTTGAAATTTCTGCTTTCATTTTGTCTAATGGTATTGAAGAGAAAGTTATCGATAATGTTTATGTGCAGGTGGTGAACACCGAACTGAGAGACATTAGCGTTGCCGGCGCCACCAAACAAAATGGCATAGATGTGTTAGACATTCTGGACGGCACTTATAACGGTGTGCAGGTAGTGGTTAATCCCAACAGCAACAACGCCAATTCATATTTTTCAAACAATTTAAAATATGAAAAAGATGAACAGGGAGAATATTTTTACTACAATGGAAAATATCGACTAATCAGTGATTTTGTGGAAACAAAACGAAAGATAGAAAAAGTGGACAAGTCCACGATTTCTGACTACGACGATGATGAGTTTAAAAGCAGTCACTATATTTATGACTCGCGCACGGCTTCCTACATCAGTTTTACTGACCTTGCAAACTCGGGATATTTTGCGAAAATTTCGTCGGGTTTTTATAATGTAAAAGTTTTTGCTGATGAAACTTTAAATATTAATGAAAACATATTTAATTTTGAGGCAAACGGTATTGTTTATGACATGGCGTCGCTTTATGGCGAAACATGGCTTAACTATGTTTATTATTACCACCACAATCAAGGTGTGCATTATAAAATTGGCAATCTGTTAGATGTTGAATCTAACAACTGGACATTTAACTGGGACGGTATTAATTATTCCGTGTTGGCAAAAGATGGTTCTGACGCTGAGCAGTATTTATATTTGAGAGTTTGGATTGATGGAGATAAATACAACACTAAAACCGAACTGGAAGATACTTACTCCATAATTGTGGAAGACGATAGTTTGTTTAATAATGTTTATTATAACTATAGATATTACGATTTAACCACTTACGACATTTTTAGGATTGTGGATGTGGATGCGTTAGATTCCGACTTTACCCATGTTTTTGTGGACAACAAAATGATTGCAGTGCTTGTGGGCGAAGAGGGAGACGGCGACTATGTGCTAAACAGATACAAAGTGGCGCAGTTTAGTTATTTAGAAGCGGTGCAATATTTGATTAGTGGTATTGGGTTAAGAGAGCAGGGCAGTTATGTGTCGCTAACCGTGGGCGGCAGTGAAATAGTGTTTAATAGTTTTGCTAATTTTTACTATCTTTATGAAATGGGCGGGCTACAGTTTGGTAAAAAGTTGGAAGAGGGAGGTGTTTACAATAACGCATTCTCTTTCCATAGAACGAAAAAAACTACCACTATAAACGGCAAAGAATATGAATTTGAGTATTTTTCTATCAGAGGACTGGCGCGTGCGGAAAACATAACACTTGCGATGGAGATGGTTTATTATTATGACGCATTCGGACTGATCCGAGTGTTTTATGACGACGACAATGACGGAGTTTGCGACATTACGGGAGCGCGAAGGGTGGGCAATTTCGTTTACATAGAAGGCAAAGAATGTGCGCTTAGAATGATTACGCACACCTTTTCATTAAAAATTTCTGAAAATTCCACCTTCGACCATCCAACACCAGTTTCCACTCAGGAAGAGTTTGAAAACATGCAGGAAGGTCAGCACTATATTTTACTTAACGACATTGTGCTGGAAAACTATAAGCCAAAACCTGCGTTGTTTGGGTCGCTTGACGGCAACGGATATGTGGTGGCAGTTACTCATTTTGACATGACTGATTTGCGTGCAACCACAGGAGAGGTGGCAGCAGGGTTGTTTACCACCATTGAAGAGAATACAACTATTAAAAACTTGATAATCGATGTGTCTAATTTATTGGTTAATAGAAACACAGTGTTAGATAGCGATAAGTTGACCAGTAAAAATGTTACCACTCAGGACATCACCACACGACTTCCTTCCTATGTTGCGGCGCAGCCAATTGATTTGGTGTTCACAAAAGATGTGTTGTTTGGTGTGCTTGCGGGCGAAAACAAAGGCACGGTTACCAATGTGTCGGTGGTTAATTTGATGGACAGATACGACTCTGACGGCAATCCACTGTCATACTTACATGTGCTTACATCCACCAAAATTGACAACAATTATGTCTCTTTAGTTACTGGCGGATTGGTGGGCAGAAATAGCGGTGCTATTACCAACTCTTTTGTGGGTGTGCCTTATCTCTTTGACGGAGATGCGGTTGCAGATACCACCATAAACCGATTTGTGAACAATGAAGACAGTGTGGTGGGCGAGGGCTATTTGTTTGAAGACGGCATGAGTGCAATTGAATATGAACTTATCAGCAATTCACTTACTTATTCTTCCACAAATATGGCATATCCATTTAACATTGCGGCAGTTTATAACCTAGCAGGTTTTGTGGGTCGCAACGCTGGTGTGATCAGTTCTTCATATGTGAAAAGTGTGGGACTTGAAAACACGCTGGATGTTAATGCAAACATAAACATGACGGGCGCTTTTGTGGTGGACAACGACAACACAGGCTCCATCCAGAGTTCTTTTGTGGAGGGCTATGGTGTTGAAAACTATCGTGCAAGTGCAAGTGAATTTGTTATAAATAGCAGGGGAAATATTGCGGGTTTTGTGTATAACAACCGAGGGGTTATTAAAAACACATATTCCATGGTGGCGCTTTCCACCAATGCAAGCGACACGGCAGGTTTTGTGTTCACAAATTCTGGGTCAATTGCAAACAGTTTTACAACCTCTTTCAACACTGCAATTGCAGGTAGCGGTCATCAGGCAGGTGGCACGCTTGCACATGGTCCGTTTAACAGTTACGGAGCAAACACTGAAAGTGGAGAATTGGAAAATGCCTTCTATTTAGTTTTATCTTCTAGTGGCGAACAGCAGTTGGCGTCTGACAATGCGCGTGTGATATTAGTGGAAGAAAAAGGAAGCGAGAATAAAGACAGGTTTATTATGAAGAACGCGTTCTCAGGTTACATTTTTGCAGAGAACGACTATGATGACGCTATTTGGTTTATGACTGAGAACGGGCCAAAACTTATGTCCACTTCCATAAACTACACTTTCTCACACAGAGTGCTTGTGGGCATGACCAACATTTTAGACCCTGAAAAGCCTGCAATTTCAGAAGAAGATTTGCAAGCAATGGACTTTTCTGAATTTGAGATGTATAACAAGGCAGATTATAGTTTCAACTACAACTATGCAATTAATGATTATGGTTCAAAGAACAATCCATTATTGGTGCAAAATGCTAAACAATTTGTGGAGTTTATTATTGACGGCGCAAAAGACTATGTGGCGGACGGCAAAACTCTTTCTGTGTTTGGTAAAGGCAAAAGTGTGGACGGTGATATTACTGCTGCGCCAAACTATGTGCGTCAGATTAACAACATTAACTTTGAAGTGGTAGGCAACGAAAATATTTTGCAAACGAAATACAAAAACAAAACGCTGCGTCAAATTGTGTTTGCAGGAAATTTTGACGGAAACTATTTGGATTTGGAAAACATTAATTTAACCGAGAGTGTGAACAACCAAGAAAACTATGGTTTATTTTGGCAGTTGGGCTTGTCGGCTACGCAGATTATTGATTTTAATTTTAGTGATGATGATTATGCATACGCTGCGTTTAAAAATTCTAACATCTATTTGGAAAACTACACTTCCACCCGTGCGCTAAAGTCGGGAGTGCTGGCAGGTTCCGTTTATAATTCATCATTAATAAACATTACAATTTCCGCTTCTTCCAACAGCATTGATACCACAACGGGCGTGAAAGGCTACAACCTTGCCGGCGGTATTGCGGGACTAATTTTAAACGACATTGTGGATGAGGTGGATGTTGACGGGCAAATAAAACAATATACTCGCACCAAACTTATCGACATTGTGGTGCAAAACATCAAAGTGGAAACCACTTTTGATAAATTGAGACTAAACGAAGATTTCCAAAATGTATTTGGTGTTTATAGGCAGTTTATTAACAGCGCTGACAGAGGCGAGGCTTTGGGTAGAAGATATTCCTTTGCCACTTTCAATTTAGACGATGTGGAAAAAATTGATGGATACGACAACTATTATGACTATTACAAAAAGACGGCATTGCAGTTAGGCAGTGGTCAAACAGAGACAGAGGCAAAGGCGGTGGCGTATTCAGGCGCGATTGCAGGAGCAATTATCAGTCAAAATGCTAATGATATAAATCTTGAAAGCGACATAAATACCGACTCGTTTAGAACCAATTCCACGGGCGCAATTTCTAGGCTTACCGTAAAAGATGTTATTAATGTGACGGGCGAAAATGCGGGCGGTTTGTTTGGATATGTGGGCAAAAACACGCATATTAAATCGAGCGCGTTTGTGGTTGCCGATCCAAGTGATGCAAATAATCAAAAAACACAGTTGATAAAAGGCTACAACTTTGCAGGAGGCTTGGTGGCTGAAAACCATGGAGTGTTAGAGCAGGTTGAGTTTGGGTATGTGGGCGAGGTAGCAACAAGTTTAGACGACGCTATTGCCAACTGGAATTATGTGCTTTCAGGCACGGTGGCATCTAACGAAATGCCAAACACGCGAATTTTCTGGGACGAAAACGACGGTGTGAATGGAAAAGGGCACATGGTTGTTTCCATTGGAGCGCTGGTGGGCTATCAAAGCGGCGGCGTGGTGATAGACAGTTATTCCAAAGTGCCGGTGGTGCATAATTACGCTAAAATTGCCGGTGGGCTTGTTGGTTACGCTGAGGGCTATAACTATTTGGGCTATGTTTATACCACTTCAAATGTGGTGGCAAGTGATGTGATTGGAGGAATGGTTGGATTCTACAATGCGGGCAAAGTGAAGATTGATGCGGAAACTAAAGAGGTGATATACGATACGGACGGCAAGGTGGAATACGACGCGGAGTTTGCGCTGTTTGCTGAGCATGCGGTGGCGCTTAATCTATTTGACAACACCGTGCTTGCAAAACTAAAAAGCAACATGGCAAGTTATTTTGGTTCTTTTAATCATGTGGTGAGAATGCCGATGCTGGGCAACCAAAGAATATCGAGTTTGTCCTATGTGGAAAGTGAAGTTGTGGATGCGTCGGGCGACCAGCCGATTTATAACTATTACAACAAAACCGACAACAACATAAATCGCGTGGATGCAACCTATCTTAACCCAAGTTGGACAAATGTGGGCTCATTTATTGGCAGCATCATGCTTAACACCAATGTGAAATATGCCACATCAGAAAAGGTGTATGACTACTCGGGATACATTAATGACCGCGGCTATTTCGTGGACAAGTTGGGAGATGAATTGATTAACTCCGACCAATTCTCAGGCGTTATTAGTACTACCTATGCAGTGCTTCGTCAAATTGAGAAAAGTGCGGACGGCAGCATACTGAAAATGAACTATGTTTCCGACTACAATTTGTTTGACGCGGATTTGTTTAGCAGCGGCGTGGAGCAGGTTTCTTTTGAAAACATGGTGGCAGACATAAATACGGTTTATGGCGATTATAACTATGAAAATATATTCGCAAAAGATACCGCTATTAACGAAACGGTTGTTCAAAGGCAACTTCAAAGCGTGCTGGGGCAATTTCAAAATCTTGATTCCAGTGGCGATGCGGGCGCAACTCCTCAGCAAATTGACGCTATGAGTTCGGTCAATTTGTTTAAAAACAAACTGCAGTTGTTTGAGTATGACGAGGCGGGAAATTATAAAAAGAATGAACAGAATGAAAACATAATATTGGCAGATATAGATGCTAAGTTTATTGACGAGAGCAATTTAAGTGCCAATGCAAATTCCATTTGGAAAATTAGTTCCACATCGGGACTTCCTGAGTTTATTCGCGGCACTTACAGCAACTTTTTTGAAATTACAAACAGCAAAGATTTGATGGACGCTTTGTCTAATCCGCTAAGCGCGGCGTTTTATAGCATTAAAAACAAATCTACCGACAACGACGGAGATTATGTGATTGACATCACCGACCCTAACGCAGTGCCGAATTTTGCGCGGTTTAACAATGTGTTTACAGGATTGCTTGAGGGCGAAGTGGAGAATGGAATTAATCCAAAAATTGTGGTTAAAACAGGTATTAGGCTAAACGAAAACTATTACGGCATCTATTCGCTACTAAACGAGTTGCATTCTGCGGTTATCAGAAACATTGACTTTGAGTTTGAGATTAATGATACGCAAAGTCCAGTGGGCAAGTTCTTTGGTTCTTCCATCAGAAATGCAGGGTTGCTTGCAACTAGAATGTATTTGACAACCTTTGAAAATGTGAACATTGAAATTGCGTCGGCAAGTGGCAACGAATTAACCGTTCTTGCGGCGTACAATGAAACGGAAGTGGGGCTAAGCAATGTTGACCAATTTGGCGTGCTGTTTGGCTCGGTGGCGGGCAGTCGAATTGAAAATGTGGACATAATACTTAAAGACTCATGGAATGTGATTGCGGGCAACGCTTTCACAGTGGGTCTGCTTATGGGAAACAGTTTAAGCAACACCGTCTACGACCTTACAATTTCGTCAGATAATGACAGCGAACTTAGGTTCAATGTGCTGCTTAACAACAACAGGGAAGATAACAAGCGTGATATCATGGCAGGTTTGTTTGCGGGCGATATGTCGTCCACAACCGTGAGGAACATGGAAGTTAATCGCGTGTCGGTGGCAAGTGGGTTATACAAAAATGCCACAAACTACACATCACTTCAAAACAACGGAATCTATCACAACATCTATTTGGGTGGTGTTGCGGGCAGGGGCACTTTCTCGGTGCTAAGTGGAATAGATGTGCAGGCGGAAGTTTCTTCCGTTATTGAAAGAAACAACCCATCATCTATTAGAAACACTATGTTTGTGGGTGGTATTGTGGGCAATATATCTAACTCTTCCATTTATGACAGCACTGTTTCTAGTTTAACAAGAGCGGACATTTTTGTTAATGCCGATTATTTCAGAGTGTATTTGGGCGGATTTGTGGGGTATTTGACCAACAACTCCAAAATTTTGTCCCTACCTACTGCAGGTGAAAATGAATACGGTAACTTTGCAGATATCTACAACCGCATAAACGGCGGAGAGTCTTATGTGGGCGGACTAATTGGCTACAACAATGCAAGCGGTGAGGTAATTTCACACTTGTTTAACCTAGGAGACATTTCCATTGCAGGTGTGTATGTTTCAGAGGGAGATTTTAGAAATTCTGTTAATGGCACGGGCTATGCGGGCGGTCTTGTGGGATATGCCAGCGGCGGCAATTTTACATCCGTTTATAACGCGGGCGATATGAGAGGTGCTGCCACTGCATCAGTCAGCACATATCTTGGTGGAATCGTGGGTTATTCACGCTCAATTAATTTGAGAAACTTCATAAACTACGGCGATGTTTATTATTTTGCCGACAAGTTCAACTATGCTGGCGGCGTGCTGGGCTACAACGGGCTTACTGCAACCACGCTAACTGACGGCTACACCATAACCCGTTTCTACTGCATAAATGACGACATAGATAATACCGACATCAACACAATTTACAACACTAACCTAAACACAATTGCAAGCGGTTGCAACGAAAGCAACACAAAAAATGTGTTCTTTGTGTTGGAGTTCTTTGCAAAATATGAAGATGTTACAAACTCGTTTGAAATGTTGTCGCGTTATGCAGACGATAAGTCACTCGACTTCAATAAAAACGGCACAATTGCATTAACTTATGCAGATTTCAATAGCATAAACGACTTGGCAAAAAAGTTTATTGCGGGAAGTTTTGGTGCGTTTGTAGACGATGGAACTAGCAAGAATACCCAACCTAATAATGTATGGAAACTTAGCAAAATTAACAATTTGGCATCTCCGCTGGATTTAGGCAAGTTTGGCAGCAGTTTGGACGGCACAAAATTTAAGCCTGAAGAAGTAAATAATTTTGAAAGTATTGTTAATAACGAATTGGTGTTAGGAGGCGAAATTACAAATAGTTATTACATTTTGTTTAACACTTCAAGTGAAGACGAAGAAAACAATATTGCAACAAATTTGGGAACTGTAGGCGAGCCTAGGTACAACAACATGAATGTCTTTAACGGAGTGATTGTGGGCAGGGCAAAAAGCGTAAACGAATTTGCCTCTCTTCGAAACTCCACGGAAGACTTAAGAGCAATTGAAACGCTGGGTGCATATGGCATTGTTGCGGGATTGTCGCTGGATGTGACTTATTATAAAGCAGGCGAGGAGTTAGACAAGGAACGCGAAATGGGCGAAAAATACAGTCCGTTTATTGACAAAAATCACGGAAGAATTCTAAACTCAGTTACTTTTGGCGAAGCGCAACTGGAAATGAAGGGAAGTGGAAGCGAAGAGAGTCCTAACATTGTGGCAAGTTTTGTGCAGGAAAACAAAGGAATTATTGCACGAAGTGGCAGCGCAATTTCCTTTACGGGTACAATTGGAAAAAATAATGCTGTAAACATTCAAATAAAGGGCGACAGGGTTATTAGTGACTTAAACATCACAGGTTTGGTGTATGAAAATATGGGCGCGATTGTGGACAGTTATTCCACTGTCAACACCGACTACATTGCAAACTATAACTTAGTGGTTGATGACGATGATGACACTTCAAAAATGGAAAATGTTATCACAGCAACCAGCACGGTTAAAACACCGTCTAGTGAATTTACTTACGATAGCAATCACGCAATAGATGGTCGTGAAAATTTCATGTTTAATGTTGTGAACATTCGACAGGCAACTATAATGTTTGAGCACACCAGTGGCGGAACTTTTCCAAGTGTTACGGAGTGGGGTACAATAAAAACTGCTGCGTTTAATGTTGTTGGTGGTGCTTCTATCTATGATGGAGTGGGAAATGTCTTACATAGTGATCTACCAGAAGTAGGAACTTTTGTGATAGTTGAAAATGTGAGCGGAATTGCCATTGACACTGAAAAGCATGTAACCATCACTCGCGGCAGTGGCAACATCTATTTAAGAACAATTAACCAGGGATATTATGAGGAAGGCGACAATGTGTTTGTGACATCAAACAAGTTTGTGGAAATAGGAAATGAGAAGTTTATTATAAACCAAGCAATTTCCTTTACTCCGCATCGCAGTGTGACTTCGTCTATTATTTCGGCAGGGCTTGCATATTACAACCATCCTCGCACTTTTTCGGGCATCGAAAACTCTTATCACGGAAACATTTTGATTGACAAACTTGTGGATGCGGTGAGATTCGAGCGCGTGGTGAATGCGCAAGATGAACTTGTTAATAAGTCCACAAAAGGCGTTTACGCAGGCACTGGAATTTATGACAACAGCAGAACCGATGATCTACTGGACTCCAAAATTTCGTGGTTTGAGTCGGTGGACAATGTTAATAACAACATTTGGGCGGGCAGCGGCCGCGCTGGGTTAAATCTAAACAATAATCTGTATTATATAAGAGGTGGAATTGCGATTTCCACAGGCGTAAACGCGAATCTTTTAGGGGCAGCAACAAGTGCTGGCAACAGCGGAACAATAAATGTGGACAGCGGAATCGTAACCACTGGGCAAGATATTTCGTTTGCTTACGCTGATTATGAAAACTTGACGGCAGATTATATTGACAAATATAACCTTAATGGTCTTTATGGTTTAGAATATGAACGCAGTATTTATGAACTGTTCAGAGACGATGCTAATTCCATAATTGTGCGCGACGAAAAAGATTTCTTGCGATATGTGGTGCGCGATTACAATCAAACAACCATTACTAAAAATGTTTATATTTTAAAGGATTTGGATTTTACGGCTTTTGCAGGAACTTACGACCCTGTGCATTTTGTGTCGCTTTCAGCAGGTTGCAATTTTATTGGATTTAACATAAAAATAAAAAATCTTAACATTGCATCCAGTTTGTTTGGCACAAATAACGGAATTATTTATGGTTTAAATTTTGAAAATGTAACAATGACAGGAAACTCTCTGCTAGTTAAAACAAACAACGGCAGAATCAAGTGGGTGACAATAACAAACTCCAACTTAATTGTAACTGCAAACGATGCAGGTTTTATTGCAAGTGTGAACAACGCGAGCGGTTTTATTGGCTATGTTAGGTTGACGAATGTTTCCATTTCAGGCATCAACAACGAAAAATATAACAACCTTGGCGGTGTTGTGGGCATAAACAAAGGAGTTGTGGGCGATGGAACAAGCGCAGTTATTGTGGGTAGCACATTACTTTCTGGTATCACTATTGTGGGAAAACATAACATTGGCGGTGTAATCGGACAAAATATTGGTGAAAATAGTGAAGATAATTCGAAAGGTATAATTGGAAAGGGTGTGGGGGTTTATAACTCTAACATCACGGCGTCTCATGACAGCACAGGTGTTGGAGAACCATCTGCAACAGGCGGTGTGGTGGGCAAGGCCACAAACAGCACAATCATTGGCAGTTATGCAATTAAGGTCAACATTACTTCATCGGGAACAAATGTGGGCGGACTTGTGGGTCATGCGCTGAATTCTACCATCACAGGAAATGTGGAGGATGTTGAAAGTAGCATAGCAAGTTTTGTTTCAACATCCAAAATTTCGGCAGATGGCAATAACATTGGCGGAATTGTGGGCAGAATGGAAGAAACAACAGTGGAAAAAGTGGGTATTGTGGACACCACAGTGACCTATAGAGGCACGGTGACTAGTAGTGGCGAGGCAAAATCTGAAAATGTGGGCGGCATTGTGGGCTTCACAAATAATTCGGAAAATAATAAAATTAAAAGTGTGTATGTGCTGGCAGACGCAGTCAATGTTTTGATTGCAGGAAACGCAAGTTGGGTAGGCGGTATTGTGGGAAATGGCAATGTGGAAATCAGCGATTTTCACATTAAAAACACAAACAATTCCACCGCGCGTATAAATGTGAGCGGTTTGGGAAGTTATGTGGGAGGCGCTATCAGTTCTGCTTATAAATCAGTTTATAATGGCACCATTCGCAACTTAAATGTGACGGGCGGAAAAAAATCTGTCAATGGTGAATTAATTACAATTTCAGGGGGCGATTATGTTGGAGGTGTGGCAGGACGCTCAGCCGCATCAATAAACAATATTACCTTAAATGCAATAAATATTTCTTCTTATGGCACAAATTTGGGCGGTGCAGTGGGTTACTCAGCAGGCGTGATTAATGCTATAACTATTGAATCTAAAACCAATGTGGAAGAATTGAACACTGTTAGAAGTTTGAGAGAGGAACAATCTACAAATGTCTATGCAGGTGGTTTGGTGGGTTATGTGCACACAAACTCTCCGGTTAGTAATTCTAAAGTGATAAACATCAATGTTGCAGGCGTGGGCATGCATGTGGGCGGTATTGCAGGGTTTACTCGCAGCGAAATTACTGGTTGTACTGTGGAAGTTGAAACTTCCAGCAGTAAAAACAACACAATCACCACAGAGTTTTCTAAAACAGAAGGTGTTAATGATGCGCATGTGGGCGGAATTGCTGGTGAGGTGGGTGCAAATGCACAAGGAAATATTGTTAATATTTCGTCCGCAACAGTTAAAAGAACCACAATTGTATCTAACGGATCTTGCATTGGCGGTGTTGTGGGAGAGATTACAGGAACAGTTTCGGCATCAACAGTTGTCGATGTGTCAGTAACATCAAATGACAGCGGTTACATAGGCGGAGTTGCAGGAAGTGGTGATGTTGAGGGGACAGAGGTAACAAATGCATTAGTTAGGTCTAATGGAGACACAACACAGAAAAATTATGTGGGCGGTGTTACTGGATATGGAAACATAGAAGATTGCATAGTTAAAAGCGTGTTTGTGTATGGTTATGATTTTGCGTCGGGCGGAACGGCAAAAGGCGATGTTGTATCTTCCACATTCACATCCGTTACAGTGGAAGGCAATGATAATGTGGGTGGCGCAACAGGCATTGGCAAAGTGGAAAGCACTTCTGCAGATGTGGTTACACTTCGCGGAAACAACCGTGTGGGTGGGCTTACAGGCAGTGGTGATGTTGAAAACAGAGTATCCACTGACAAGATTGAAAACATAACAATAGTCACCGCAAATCAATATGTGGGCGGTGCCACAGGTTTTGGTGCAGCGACGGGAGTTTATATAAACGACGTAACTATTTCTGCGGTTAAATATGTGGGCGGTGCCACAGGTAGTGGAAAGGTTGGTGATGTTAATGATAGTTCAAAAATCAACAATGTTACTATCAGCGGAGTGCATTATTTAGGCGGAGCCACGGGAAGCGGAGAGACAGTGGGAAAATTCACTCAAACTGAAGCGGAAAAAATGAAGATTAATGCGGTTAAAATAAGCGTGAATTTAACCAGAGCAAATGAAGATACGCAGGATATTGCTTGCTATATTGGCGGAGTTACAGGTAGCGGAGATGTTACAAACATTAATGTTGTTTCTATAGATATTAACGCAAATGTTACTTTTGAAGATAAAACAACAGGTCTCTATATTGGCGGTGGCACAGGAAAAGGAGATGTTGATGGCGCAGATGTTCAAAGTGTAAATTTGTCGGGAATAAAATATGTGGGCGGAGTTGCAGGTAGCAGTTCTAGTTTGTTGGGAGCGATTAAGTTGGAGGGTTCTTCTTCCACAATTGTAGGTAAAGAAGATTTTATTGGCGGTATTGTGGGTGAACTTGACATTGCAAGTTCAGCAAACATCACTGTTTCCAACCTAACTCTTACGGGAACAAATCATGTGGGCGGAGTTGCAGGCAGAAGTTATGCTTTAAGTGGAACAATTACTGCAAACAACATCACGGTAACTGCAAAACAATATGTGTCTGCTGTTGTTGGTCAGGCTAAAGATAATGACATTAATGATGATAATGGTGTGGTTGCAAAAGCAACCGTTGTAAATTCAAACATTACCGCACTTATTGATGAAACCAATTCCTCTTATGTAGGAGCGGTTGCAGGTAAAGGCGATGTAGGACAGGCAAATGTGGAGAGCACAAAAGTGTCGGGTGGTAAGCACACTGGTGGCTTTACAGGGCAAGGAAAAGTTACATCCAACGCCACATTAACAGATGTTATAGTTTCAGGCAGAGATTTCACTGGAGGAGTTACGGGAGAAGGAAATGTGCCTGGTGCAATCATAAACAATACGCAAGTTTCGGGATTTAACAATGTGGGCGGAGTTACGGGCAAGGGAGATGTAGGTGCCAGCAATATTATTGTAAACAACACAACGATTTCGGGTGTTGATTATGTGGGCGGCGTTACGGGCAGTGGTGTGGTTAGTGGTGTTATTGAGATTGATGTTAACAACAACACATACACCACGGTTTCGGGAAGTGATTATGTAGGTGGAGTTGCAGGGCAGGGAGGTGTGAATTCCTCGGTTACTGCAACAAACACGCAAGTTTCAGGAAAAGATTTTGTGGGCGGACTTGTGGGTAGAACATCAAGTACTATTTCGGGTTCCACGAAAACATTGAATTCTCTGTTTGTTACTGCAACAGGCAGTTGCGTGGGCGGAGTTGTGGGCCTTGCAAGAAACCCAGTTTTTGGAACTCTTAAAATTAATGGTGTTTCCGTTACGGGCATTAACTATGTGGGCGGAGCCATCGGACTTAGCACAGAAGATGTGGAATCCATCATTGAAATGAGTCAACATAATTCGATAAACAACATTATCAATGGCTCCAACTGTGTGGGCGGCGCCATTGGAAGTTTAGGGTATGTGGATGAAAATGACACCGAAAATTTTGGTGTTTCTTCCATTAGCAGAAATTTTACAGGTTCATTAGAAGCAGAGTATATTCAAACGCAGGCAAATTACAGCGTGGGAGGTTTGATTGGTATTGCAAATGGAGACATTTCAAATTTAACAATTGAAAACTCAATGGTAACCGCAACTCAATCAAGTTTAGACCTTGCTTCTGCGGGCGGAGTTGTTGGAATGATAATTGGAAATATTTTAGGGGACATCTCAGTTACATCCGTTCAAATAATGGGGCAGGTGAATTTGGGTGGTGTTGCGGGTTCTGTTGAAGGAAATATTAGTGCTGCAATCACTCTTTTTGGCAACAGAATATCCTACTATGGCTCTAAAGCAGACAACGTGGGTGGCGCTTTTGGATATGTTAAGGGAAGTATTACAAGTTACAGTTCTATTCAATCATATTATGATTCTCAAGGTATTATTGAGGGAGCAAACAATGTTGGGGGAATTGTGGGTTCATTAGATGGCGGATTTTCCACAACGTCTACGTCGGTTAGTGGGGCCAGTGTGAGTAGTAGGTTAAATATATTAGGAAATAATAATGTCGGGGGTATAATCGGACGAAAAGGAATGAGCACTGGTGGGTTTCATGACAGTAGTGTTGTATTTGAAAATTCTGAAGTGAGTAATGTTTATGTGTTAGGAAATTCCAATGTTGGTGGATTAATTGGTTATAGTCATGGAGGAGATTTTATTCCTAAGGCGAACATTTCTGGGTTGCTTGTTAGAGGTGAAGTCGAAAATGTGGGCGGAATCGTGGGTGAAATGACTGAAATGACAATGCTTGCTGATACTGGAAGAATTAATTTAGCCAATATAGCATTTTCAAATATTGCTGCAGAAAATGTGGGAGTGTTTGCTGGTAAAGCTAACGATAGTGTTATTAGAGAAATCTATGTTATGGGTGTTGATCTTTCTAGTTTCACAAATTCAAGTAACGTAGGTGGAGCAGTTGGATATTTGTTCAAATCGCATTTGATTTCATCTATTGTAGTAGTTAATGGTCGTCTAATTGCTAAAGAAAATTTAGGCGGCTTAGTGGGAAGAAGTGAGCATAGCGAAATCTATGATAATGATACAGGCGCTCATAGTTATGTTTCAATACCTGTTGGATTTGACTACATTAGTGGCTCAGAAAATGTGGGTGGAATTGTGGGTTATGCAAGAAGTTCTAATATAACGAATGTTCGTTTTAGTGGAAGAGTTTTTGGAGATAACAAAGTAGGCGGAATCGTGGGTGAATTTACTGGAACAGAAGAACACATCATTGAGTCTGTTACTGTGTCAGGCAGTTCTACTGTTATTGAAGCCGTTTCTAGAGTGGGTGGAATTGCAGGGCAGTTTATTGGTGGAAGAATGATAAGCTCTAGAAATTCTTCAGGAGTTGTTGTTAAAGGATCCGGAAGTGCAATTGGTGGAATAATTGGTTTTGGCAGTAGAGTCAGTCCCGAAAAAATTCACAACAACACAAATGAGGCAACTATTATATGGACAGGCGGTTTATTTCCTGAGGGTGACACGCAATATGCCAGCAATGATCCGGAAAACAATATGGTATTTAATGAAGGATGGACTTTGCGAGAAATATTTGGCTCTGAAATAAATGAAACGAACATTTATGATTTTACGCAAAGTAATCCTCTTTTAGGTCAAATGGGTGGAGAGCCTGACAAATATATTGATTTGGGGTATCAAGTAAAACTTTTGATTAATCATATTGTGGGGAATGACACATCTAATTTATACTATGTAAACAACAACACTCCAAACACAAGGGCAAGCACCAGCATAATTTATGACTTTGCTGGCACTCCATTGGCTGAGTTTTCAGGAAGTGGACTGTCGTCATACAGTGGAGGATTAGAGTTTAGATTATGGGTGGAAGGTGAAAAAGAACAATTATATACTAGTGCAGTGTATATTGAGTCAGGTGAGTATATTTCACATACAGCAGGATTGTATTCGAATTTAGGAGGGATATTTGGTCCAAAGAGGTCAAAGAGAGAAGAAAATTATGACACAGGAATTTTTCATGGACTTCATACAAATCCAACTGGAAAATTATTATATAAACAAACACTAGTTCTTGAATGTAGAGAAAATGGAAATGATACTGTGTTGGCAACATATAGAACTGATTTATTTTCCATGCTACATCAAGTTTATATTGGTCGATGGTATGAAATTATTAGTGAGTGGCAAAGTTTTAATAATGGATATCCATATGATTATAAGTCAACATTTGTAATTAACGAATTGAACTTTAATTCTGCTTCAACAGGAGATTCGGTGTTTTATCAATATGAAAGTCTGGAATGGAAAGGAAGTGATTCAAAATATGATTTTATTATTAAATACAATTATAAGTGGACAAAATAATTGATTTACGAAAGTGTTTGGTGGAATATTAAGTTTTAATTTATGATTGGTTATGAGATTTCATTTTTCTCATAACCTTTTTTATGTTGTTTTTATTTTTATGTGGGGGAAAAGGAGATAATAAGTTGGTGAGTTAACAAAGAACAAACAAATGATATTAGAAAACGCTATTAACAACAGCAGTCGGATAAAGGAAGAATAAGTTAATAAAATAAAATGTGTAAATATAAAAAAAGTTATTAAAAAAATAAGTTAAAAACACTTTAATGCAAGAGGATGTTAATGAAAGAAAGAGATTAAAGAGTAGGTTGATAAAAGAACATTTGCAGTCATGAAGGTATGAAAATAAATAATTAAAACAAACAAAATTCAAAAAGTGTGTTAATTATTTGCGGAAATGAAAGGTGTTGTGTTAAAATTATTATGAATATTTTAGTCGTAGTTTTTCATATGATTAGAATGAAAGTTTGCTTAATTTTTAAAGGAGAGGAAAAATGGCAGATAATATGTGGATTTGGGTTTGGTTGGGTGTCACTGCTGTTAGTTTGATCATTGAGTTTATTGTTATGGACATGGTCACTGTTTGGTTTGTGGCGGGTGGCATTGTTTCCATGATTTTGGCTGCAGCGCGCGTGCCTGTTAATGTGCAAATCACTGTGTTTATTGTGTTGTCTTTGGTGTTGTTGCTAAGTTTGAGAAAATTGTCTTTAAAGTATCTTTTCCGCAACAGCAATGAAAAAACCAACATGGACCTAAATATTGGAAAAGTGCTGGTGCTAAGGGAAAAAATCACTACTACGCAAAACGGCACAATACGGCTTAACGGCGTGGATTGGACTGCAATTACCGATGAGGGCAAATCAATCAACGAGGGAGAAATGGTGGAGATCGTTTCGCTTCTAGGGAACAGGTTTGTGGTGAAAAAACATGTGATTAAAAAAGAAATTCGCGCTGATGAAAGACAAGATGTTGTGGCAACAGATATTGCCGTAGCAAATGAGAAACAACCTGCAAAGACAAATGCGAAAAAAGAAAGTACCGTTTCTGCTACAAAATCTACTACCACAAAATCTGCAACCACAAAATCTGCTGGAACTAAGTCTGCAACAGCAAAATCTGCTGGAAATAAAACAGCTGGCTCAACAAAATAAAGAGCATATAAACTTTGTGTGTTTGTCTTGAATACTCTAAGGTAATGTGTTTAGTTGGTTTTGGACAAGCAAGTGTATGCGTTTTAATAAAACACATAAATGAAAATTAGAAAATTAAAATTGCTTTTCAAATCGCTTTTAAAAATAATTATAATAAAAGCGAGTTGAGTGAAAAAATAGAATGAAAAATAAGAATGCAAAACATAGAGCAAAAACAAAAAATAGAATGAAAAATGAAACTGGAAATTTTAAACTGAAAATT
>CAYJCT010000003.1:0-25019 GCA_964368745.1 uncultured Christensenella sp.
AAAAAAATATCACGAATTTCTGCAAGAAAAATGCAAGATTTCTGCAAATGGGTTGTTTTGGGTTGTTTTTTGATTGCGATGTGTTGTATAATGATTTTTGTTAAAGCGATGTGCTTTAAAGCCTTTATTAAAGCGGGTTATAGCGATTTTACAAAACAACATTTTGTGATAAAAAACGGCATAAAAAACGAACCTGCAATAACGGTTATCAAGCCCTTCGGAACATTTATTTCGGGTTCGAATCCTGACGGATGCACCATATAAACGCAAAAAAAGTGCAACATTTAAAAATTGCATGGTATGAGATCCAAACTAAGTTTGGAAAAGACTGCAGAAAAAGATTTTCAATCCACCAACTTCACTTTTGACACATGCCGTTAGGGTGCTAACCTTGCGAAGACTGCACTGAAAATTATAATGTTTAAAAATTGAATGATACATGATCCAAACTAAGTTTGGTCAAGATGCTAACCTTGCAAAGACTGTACTGCAAAATTACAAAGTTTAAAAATCGCTTGATACATGCCGTTAGGGCGCCTGCCTTGCGTAGCCTTGTGGAGCCACGCACGACGGACACTCATCCCACGCCGCTTTGGCCAAATGCTCAAACCCGCAGTTAGAACACTGCCACTTAACCGCCTGCACGCTTTTGTACAACATCTTATTTTTCAACTTATCACGCACACCCGACAACAACTCCTTGTGATAATTTTCCACACTGGCAGCAAACTCAAACTTTTTTCGCAATAACAGGAAATCCCTCATCCTTTGCAACCTTTGCAAACGCAGGATAAATGTTATCGCCCTCAGTTATTTCAATATCAATAGAATACTCAAAGTTTTCTAAAAGAGTACCAAACCTAAACGGATATCCAGCAGAGATATCGATATTTTTTTGCGGCGCACTGGAATGCTCCACAATTAAATCATAAAACATTTTAGCATGCGCCATTTCATTTTTAGCAAGAGTTTTAAATGTCATTTTCATTACCTGATGCCCTTCTGCTTTCGCCTGCCGCGCAATAAACTGATACCGCGCTCCGTCCATACACTCGCCCGCAAACGCACGCGCCAAATTAACTTTTGTAACACTATCATCAAACTGCACTTTTTCTTTCATTTTTTCTCCTAAAACCATGTTTGATACAATGTTTGACTATGAGAACACTAAATATACCTGCACTTTCATAATTTTGATTGATATAAATTACGATTTATAATATAATACCAAATACCTAAAAAGGAGTTTTTTATGTTAGATATTGTTGAAATCAGAAAAGACGCAAGCGCTATTTCTAAACGCTTAGCCGTGAAAGGCAGCAACATTGACTTTTCCGAACTACTGGAATGGGACGAGAAAAAACGCGCAAAAATTGCAGAAGTGGAAAAACTTAAAAATACAAGAAACACAAACAGCGCACTTGTCTCAGAATACAAACGCGCAGGAAAAGACATCTTAGAGATTGTGGAAAAAACAAAATTAATCGGCTCACAAATCGCAGTGCTGGACGACGAAATTAGCGTGCTGGACACAAATATTTTTGAGTTCCTGTCTGCGCTACCAAACTTGCCGGACGAAGATTTGTTGCCCGGCGGCAAAGAAAACAACAAGGTTATTCGTTCTTTTGGAGAACAGTCAAAATTTGACTTTGTGCCAAAAAACCATGTGGACTTGGCAGAAAGCCTAGGGCTTGTTGACTATGAACGCGGTGCAAAGTTAGGCGGAAGCGGAAACTGGGTCTATCGCGGGATGGGAGCAAGGCTGGAGTGGGCGCTATTAAATTTCTTTATCGACGAGCATGTAGCCGACGGTTATGAGTTCACATTGTTGCCGCACATGCTTAACTACGAGTGTGGGTTTGGCGCTGGTCAGTTTCCTAAGTTTGAAGACGAGGTTTACTGGATTGATAGCAAAAGCAAAACCAGCAGGTTTTTGTTGCCTACTGCTGAAACTGCGCTTGTGAACTTGTATGCAAACGAAATTATTGCTGAGGTGGATTTGCCTAAAAAGTTTGCGGGCTACACTCCGTGTTATCGCAGGGAAGCGGGTAGTTATCGTCAAGAAGAGCGGGGTATGATTAGAGGACATCAGTTTAACAAAGTGGAGATGGTGCAGTATACCACGGAAGACACAAGCGAAATTGCGTTTGAGGAGTTGGTGGGCAAGGCAGAAAAAATTGTGCAGAAGTTAGGGTTGCATTATCAGGTGAGCAAACTTGCTGCGGGCGATTGTTCTGCAAGTATGGCGCGCACTTATGATATTGAGGTGTGGTTGCCTAGCATGAGCATTTACAAAGAAGTGAGTTCTGCGTCGAACGCGCGGGATTATCAAGCCCGAAGAAACAACATCCGTTATCGCGATGAAGTAACTAAAAAAGTTAAGTTTGTGCATACGCTTAACGCTAGTGGAATTGCAACTTCAAGAATTTTTCCGGCTATTTTAGAACAGTACCAAAACGCTGACGGGTCTGTGACTGTGCCTGAAGTGCTAAGGATTTATCTTGGAGGCCTAACGCGTATTGAAAAAGTTTCTAAATAAAAAAAAGGTGGGATAAATGAAAGTTGTAGTTGTAACAGGTGCGTCAAGCGGTATTGGGTTGGCGCTGGTTAAAAAGTTTATCAGCGAAGGGTTTATCACTTATGGAATTGGGCAGCGTGATTTAAGCGTGGAAAATCTGCGGTATAAAAAATGTGATGTAACCAACAGCGTTGCGTGTTTTGCGGTGGTGGAAGAAATTTTGGCTGAGGCGGGTTCTATCGATATTTTGGTCAATAACGCTGGTATTGGTATCAGCGGGCCGGCAGAAAACACGGCGGTGGCGGACGCCAAAAAAATGTTTGATGTTAATTTTTTTGGTGCGTTTAATATGATTGCTGCTGTTTTGCCTATTATGCGTAAGCAAAAAATTGGGAGCATTGTGTCGGTTAGTTCTATGGCGGGGTTTGTGCCTATTCCTTTTCAAAGTTTTTATTCTGCTACCAAGGCGGCACTAGATATTTTTGCGGCGGGTGTGCGTATGGAAGTTGCTCAGTTTAATGTTAAAGTTGTAAATGTGCATCCGGGAGATGTGGCGACTGGGTTCACCGACAGGCGTGAAAAGCAGCGCGTTGACGAGGTTAGTCCGTATGCGAAAAATTGTAATTCTAGCATTGCGCAAATGGAAAAGGACGAAAGAGGGGGCATGGCGCCTGAGTATGTTGCGGGTAAAATCTACAAGACTTCTATTGCGCGGAGGCCTAAGTTGAAGCAGGTTATTGGAAGAAAGTATCGGTTCTTTGCGTTTTTGTTGGCGTTGATGCCGCAGCGGTTAAGGGAGTGGGCTATCAAAAAAATGTACTTTTAAGGCGCGGGCCTTGAGCCGTGTGTCAAGCAGTTTTTTGTGGGTTAAGCATTTTGTGGTGTAGTCTTTATCACAAGGCACGACGCCTTGACCAGACTTAGTCTGGACTATGTGTCATGCAGTTTTTATAAGTTATATTTCTGTATTGAAGTCTTGTTACAAAACTAGTAAATAACAACTATAATTCTCAAGACTTAATTTTATAATATTCCGGGTGCACCACATGTTCGTCGGATTGCAAGTCTATTTCCGACAACTCTTCATTTCCCAGCACCACCGCCCGTTTAATAATGTTGTAACCATACTTTCCCCTCAACCCTTCCACTGTCTTTTCTATGTTTTCTGTTTTTTCGTTAACCGATTCCCCTTCAAATAAATTCACTTGCGCAGGTCTGTCGCTAAAGTCTTTCACTCGCACTCCCAGCGCTCTCACTGGGCAAGAAAAATCATATTTTCTTTCAAATATCTCAATTGCATTTTGTGATATTTTTTTTGCTAAATTAGTGGGGTATTCCAGTTTGCGTTGTCTTTCAATGGAAAACAAATTATTGTCTTTAACCGAAATCTGCACCTCTTTACAAAAAAAGTTTTCTCTTCTCATTCTTAGCGCTACATTTTCCGACAAGGTATAAATCACGCTTTTCACCTGTTCCAAACTTGTTAAATCCACAGGGCAGGTCACGCTGTTTCCAATAGATTTTATAGTGGAAAATTCGTTTACGCGCATAACGGGCGATGCGTCTAGCCCGTTTGCAAACATCCACAAAACTTCGCCATTTTTGCCCAGTAATCTTTTCAAAAAACTCATGTCTGATCTCGCAATGTCGCCTATGGTGTTTATGTTGAACTTGGCTAGTTTTGTTTTTGTGGCGCGCCCCACCATAAGCAAATCACCTGCCGGCGCATCCCACACCAGCGTTTTGTAATTGTCAAAATCTATCACCGAAACCGCGTTCGGTTTTTTTAAATCACTGCCCAATTTTGCAAAAATTTTGTTCCAACTAACACCCACGCTCACAGTTATTCCCACCTGTTCCTCCACGCGTTCCCGTATCATCTCCGCAATCTCATACGCTTCCTTAAAACTTTTACAAATAGCGCTCACATCCAACCACGCCTCGTCGATACCAAACGATTCCACATTGTCGGAAAAAGTGTTATAAATGCTTCTAACTCTACTGGAAAAATGACGATATTTTGCAAAATCTGCCTGCACCGTAACAAGCGGCAGTCCGCAACATTTTATTTTTGTTTCCCAAACAGTGTCTCCCGTTTTGACGCCCACGCTTTTGGCAAGCATGTTTTTTGCAAGCACAATTCCGTGTCTTTTTTCCACATCGCCCACCACCACAACCGCTTTGTTTCTCAGCGATGGGTCGCACAAGCACTCCACGCTTGCATAAAAATTGTTTAGGTCACTGTGCAAAATATACCTGTTCATCGCCCCTCTCCCCTAAAATTTATGATATTATGTTGATTTTAAAAAGCATGGTTTTTGGTATGAAGTAGAATTAACATAAAAGGTTTTCTTGTTTTTTATCTTAAAAAATGTATTGTTTATTTGCAAACTATCGAACAATTGTTCTAATTATAGACCATTGGTGTGGAAATGTACAGGGAAAGTTGTTGTTAATTTTGTGCGATTTGTACAAAGTTGAGAATGTATAAAAAAGTTTAAAAATTTAGTTTTTTTTACTTGCAATCTAAAAAGTTATGTGTTATCATCATTGCACAGTAGATGTCTTTGTTTTCCACCTGACTGTTTTAAACAGTTAAAAGATGTCTACTTATTTTGATTATTCAAGCCTCCAGTTGCTGGAGGCTTTTTTAAGGCTGAGCCTTAACCCAGTGTCATGCAGTTTTTAAAGTTATCAGTTTTGTGGTGCAATCTTTATCACCAAGGCTGAGCCTTAACCAGACTTAGTTTGGACCTTGTGTCATACAATTTTTGAAACCAAACTTAGTTTGGATCATGTGTCATGCAAATTTTTGTAAGTTAGGCATTTTATAGTGAAATCTTTATCAATGAATTTTATATAAAAGTGTTTTAGGAGCAGAAACGGGGAGGAAAGTTGAAATTGCACCTCTGCAATTTCAAAAAGCCTAAGCGGCTTTCAACTAAAAATGTATTTTTAGTTGACTTACCCTGCCCCTCGCGCCTTAACCAGACTTAGTTTGGACCTTGTGCCATGCAAATTTTAAAACCAAACTTAGTTTGGATCATGTGTCATGCAAGTTTTGAAATTTTTATTTTTTCTCTGCAATCTTGTTGCAAGGCAGAGCGCACTAACGGAATGTGTCGAGCGGTTTTTTTGTTGGAAATTTTTATTTATATTGTTATAATAAATAACATACCAACAAAAAAGGAAAAATTATGAAAATTGAACAACAACTATCGCTAGAATTTAACCTGTCCATCAACCACAGCATAAACATCATCGCGCTGCTTGACGAAGGAAGCACCATCCCCTTCATTGCCCGATACAGAAAAGAAAGGACTGGCAGTTGCGAAGACCAAACACTTCGTGCCTTTGACGACCGCCTAAAATATCTTCGCTCACTTGCAAAAAGAAAAGAAGAAATCTTTGCGCTAATCACCGACCAAGGCAACATGACTGAAGAAATCGAAAAATCATTAAACAACGCAAACACACTAACCGAACTCGACGACATCTATCGTCCGTTCAGGCCAAAGCGAAAAACGCGAGCAAGCGTTGCAATCGCCAAAGGGTTGCAACCGCTGGCAGATTATATCTTGGCACAGCAAAAGAACGCCGATTTGAACACAGAAGCAGAAAAATATGTGTCGGAGGAAAAGGTAGTTGTTTCAATTGACGACGCCATTGCAGGCGCTAGCGACATCGTTGCTGAAATGATTTCCGACAATGCAAGTCTTAGAAAAATCTTGCGCGAAACGCTGGTTAAAAAAGGATTTATCAAGACCAAACTAGATATGGAAACGGACGGCGCAAAAACCTACGAAATGTACGCAGCCTACTCCTCGCCCATTCAAAACATGCCCTCACACCGCGTGCTTGCTATCAACCGCGCAGAAAAAGAGGGGTGCTTAAAAGCATGGTTGGAAGTGGAAGAAGAATTTTCGCTGGAAGAAATCTATGCAATGTTTATTCACAAAAACAGCGTGTTTGAAGAACTGCTTACCTCCATTTGCAAAGACAGTTACAACCGTTTAATCTTTCCTAGCATTGAGCGCGAAGTGAGAAACGAACTGACCGACAAGGCGCACGAACAAGCAATCAAAATGTTTGAAGTAAATCTAAAACCGCTACTTATGCAACCACCGCTAAAAAATAAAACAATACTGGGGCTGGACCCCGCCTACCGCACAGGATGCAAAATTGCTGTTATCAACGAAAACAGCGTGGTGCTAGACACCACCGTTGTGTATCCCACACCTCCACAAAACAAAGTGGAAGAAAGTGAAATCACGATTGCAAAACTACTGCAAAGACACAATGTTGATGTCATTGCAATTGGCAACGGAACAGCCACAAAAGAAAGTGAAATTTTTGTTGCAAACTTAATTAAAAAATTAAAACGCAAAGTGAGTTACGCCGTTGTAAACGAAGCGGGCGCCAGCGTTTATAGCGCCAGCAAACTGGGCGCGGAAGAGTTTCCCGAATACGATGTTGCACTTAGAAGCGCGGTTTCCATTGCTCGCCGTCTGCAAGATCCCTTGGCGGAACTCATTAAAATTGATGTAAAAAGCATAGGGGTTGGACAATACCAACACGACATGCCTCAAAAAAGATTGACCGAAGTGCTGGAGGGCGTAGTAGAAGACTGCGTGAACAGCGTGGGTGTGGATGTGAACACAGCCAGCGCTAGACTTATGTCTTTTGTGTCGGGACTAAACAACACAGTTGCAAAAAACATCGAGACATACCGCAAGAAAAACGGCAAGATTTCCACTCGCGAAACACTGAAAAAAGTGGATAAATTGGGTGGCAAAGCCTTTGAGCAATGTGCGGGATTTTTGCGAGTTATCGACGGCGATAATGTGCTAGACAACACCTCCGTTCATCCTGAAAGTTACGAAGTTGTAAATAATCTACTGCAACTTTTCAACCTGACAGATACGGACATTAAAAACGGAAATTTAACCCTACTACCTAAACTGGTGGATGACTATGGCAAAAGAAAAGTTGCCGAACAATTAAACATCGGACTGCCTACATTTGACGACATCCTGCAAGAATTGCTAAAGCCCGGACGAGACATCCGCGACGAACTGCCACAACCCGTGCTTAAAAGCGAACTTCTTGATATCTCTAATCTAAAAGTTGGCATGGTGCTAACAGGCGTGGTGCGAAATGTGATTGACTTTGGCGCGTTTGTCGACATCTCTGTGCATCAAGACGGACTGGTTCACATCTCCGAAATCAGCAAAGACTACATCAAACACCCCAGCGAAGTGCTGACGGTGGGCGATGTGGTTACCGTGAAAGTGCTGAGCGTGGATTTAGATAAAAAACGAATTTCTCTCACCATTAAAAACGCCGAAACTCCCACTATGATTTAAGCTTGCATTGACCCTAAATCTGACTAGTTGAAATCATATCGGTTAAAACAATGCTTAATACTCAGTGACTTAAAACTTTAACTAGAATGTGTTTGTTATAAAACCTTATTGGAACATTTTTGTTAAAAACAATTTGTTGGAAATAATTTTGTTGGAAATAATTCATAAAAAAAAGATTTTAAACATATTTTAAAATCTTTTTTTCTTTACTTCAATAAATTGCTACTTAAAGAATATTTGTTTTTTACATTTCTCTTTCAATGTCGAAATCAATGCCACTATCGTCTCGCGACATTTTAGAGCCATCGTTAATCTCTCTCAAAAAATTGTCGTGTTCAGCGTTTATTTTGTAAACGGGCACATCATAACTAAACTTAGATGTCTCAAAAATGTCCTGGGTTTTGCAACCGCCTGATTTGTAATAAACATCAATGTCTTGCGTTATTATTTTATCTTTTATAACATTAAAGGAGTTGTTTTCGTTGTCCACTTCAATGGGCTGCGTGCTTGCCGAAACAATTCCATAAGAGTTGCTGAAAATGCAATAGGCACCGATGTTATCGCGCACGGGCAAGGCTGTCTGCATGATGTCAAAAGGGCGCTCATATAGTTCCACTCTAAACATTTGCTTTTTTGCTATGGCATCACAAATTCTTGCATTCTCGTCTCTGTTTACTGCATCAATTCCTTCCATAACTCTGGTTGCAATCTCTTCGTCAATAACCCGACCCACTACTAGATTCTCTTTTGCAAGAAAATATTTTTCGTCAACTTGAGCATAGTTAGTTCCAGTGTCAGGCTCATAAGCCAACTTCGCAACCATCGCTTTTATTAAACTGTGATTGCTTTCAAACTTTCCCATTAACACTGCTTGAAAAGTTTTAGTGCCCTCTTTACCTTCTTCCAACAACATTGCAAGATTTTGTTTTTCTTTTTTCGTCAAAAAATCATATTTATCAAAAACATATTTGCTATAATCTACTTCCATATCTACCACCTGTTAATTTTGTAAGTTCATTTTAACACAGGTTATATCATCTGTCAATACTCAACATTTTTCGTTTAATGAAACAACCGCACTTATAAAACTTTTTAATATTATGTTGACAATTGATGAATTTTTTTATATAATATTTCGTATATTATTAAATTAAATATTTTAAGGAGATAAATTTGGAACCGCTCACCTATTTAATGCTGAATGCAACAGGATTTGATATAAAAAATATCTATCTTGTTTTTAGTATTATGGTACTACTTTTGGTTTCGATGTTTTTTTCTGCATCGGAAATGGCCTATTCAACGGCTAATGTTATAAGAATTAGGAATTATGCTGACGGAAAGGTTAAAGGAGCAAGAAAAGCCCTTTATATATGCGAAAACTATGATCGCACATTGTCTACAATTTTGGTGGCAAACAACCTTTGCAACATTGCCTCCACCACAATTGCGGCTTTTTTGTTTGCGTCTTTAATTGCGAATCCCACAGTTGCAAACATTATCAACACTTTTGTTATGACCATAATCGTGTTGGTTTTCGGAGAAATTTTGCCCAAGAGTTTGGCAAAAGTGAACGCCGAAAAAATAGCACTTTCTTTTTCGGGTGCAATGTATTTTTTTATTGTGGCGCTTTACCCTATAACATTTTTGTTTATAAAATTTCAATCTAACATAACTTACAAGTTTAGAAAAAACAAAGAAAAAACGCCCACGGTAACCGAGGACGAACTCAACTCTATCATTGACACCATGCAAGAAGAAGGCGTTATTGACGATGAGGACGCCGAGTTGATTCAAGGGGTGCTGGATTTGGGAGAAACCACCGCCTACGATATTATGACTCCGCGCGTGGATGTGAATGCAATTGAAATCAACACAAAACAAAGCGATATTGTTAAAATGTTTATTTCCACCAAGCACTCGCGATTGCCTGTGTATGAAAAAGATATTGACCACATCGTGGGTATCTTAAATCACAAAGACTTTTTTCCTGTTTTAGTAACCAATAAAACAACAGATAAAGTAAGTGTGAAAAAGTTGATGACCGAACCTATGTTTTTGAGTGAAAACATTAAAGTGGATGAAATCATCCGAAAAATGCAAGAGGAAAAAAAGCACATGGCAATTGTGTTAGACGAGCATGGAGGCACCAGCGGAATTGTGTGTTTAGAAGATGCGTTGGAGCAAATGGTGGGCGAAATCTACGATGAGCACGACCAAGAAGATGACTCAAATTTATTTATTCAAGTGAAAGAAGATGAGTTTTTGGTGGATGCTGAAATGGAAGTGGAAGACCTTTTTGAAAGGTTAGAAATTGAAAACATGCCAGCCACTGAATATAATACCATCGGCGGATTTCTCTACGAACTTGCCGAAAATCTGCCCGTGAAAAATCAAAAGTTGGTGTTTGAAACTATCGACGAAGTTCACGATAAAAGTGGCGCATATATTGAAAAAGCGGTAAGAATGATATTCACATTGGTGGAATTGGAGGATAGGCGTATTCGCAGGGTAAGGGTAAACATCGACCGCGGAGAACCCAAGGTTAAGAAGCATTAAAAGGGCGCATCTTGCGTCCTTTTTTCATGACTCAGGCCTAAGTCATGTATGTTCATACACTCCTGTCGGCTTCGCATTCAAAAGATACAATCTGCCACCCTTTTCACTTTGTTAAAGTGTGGAAAGGTATAAATTTTTGAGTTAAAGTTAAACTTGCTTTTTATTAACTTAAATCATAAAAATTATTTTCAACCAGTAAACTTTACTTTTTTAATTTTTGAAAAACTTGTTTTTTTTAGCATTATTAAAAAACCAAATTTTATAAAAACCCCTTATCCCATAACTTCGGTAGTGGAGGCCACTTTAAAATATTTAACTATGCCATACATTATGGAGTAGGCTATTTTGTCCTGATAATCGTTGTTTATCAACAGCATTTCATCGTCGGGATTGCTAAGGTATCCGCATTCCAAAATAACGGTGGGTGCTTTCACACACTTCAGCAAGTAATAGTCGCCAAAATTAGACGCACTTTTTGCATGTTGCAAAAATTTAATAAAGCCCTCTTGAATGCTGTCGGCAAAAACTTTAGACTCTTCACTTTCCTTTAAATAAAACGCCTGCGCTCCGCGAACTTCTGCACTGGGATAAGAATTTAGATGCACGCTAATAACCAAGTTTGGATTTGTCTTTTCAATTATCTCCCGTCGCCTTTCCATATCGGAGCGTTTTTTGTTGTCGGCTCGCTCATCGTATAGCCCATTTTCGTCCTTTCTTGTCAACACCACGCGAAAGCCCACATTTCTCAACTGGCTCTCCAGTTTCTTTACAATTTTTAAATTCAGTTCGCTCTCATGCACTCCTGTGGAAACACCGCTGCTGCCGCCGTCTCTGCCACCATGTCCTGCATCTATCACAATGCAGATGTTTGCAAATTCCCCGAATGAATGCACAGGAGTAGCATGGGTCAACAACAAACACCCCAACATTCCCACAAACACAAACAACAAAAGCGCCAACACCTGCCTAAACTTTATTGCCAAAACCATTTTTCATCTCCCACTAAAACGCATCAACTTAAAAATTTATTTGAAAGCCCTCAAATATTTATTGTTTCGCACTTATTTTCTTTGCCTTATTCCCTGCTAATTTTCATTCTGTTATTTTTACCACTTGCCTTTAATGTCTAATTTTTCACTACTTTATTTTTGATTGCAAAAACTTAGGCAGTAAAATATAAAATTTAATACAAAAACAAAAGAACAAAAAATAAATAACAAAACACACGCTCAGCACAACTTTATAGTCATTCATTTAATTATATATATTTAAAACATGCAAGATTTATAACATATTTAATTTGCCTAATATACATACTAAAAAGGAACGGAGTTGAAGAATTTATACATAATTCTTGCAAAAAAACAACACACTAACAAAAAAGGGCAAATATCTATGAAAAAAAAGAAAAAGATGGATAAAGTATCAAAAGTATTGTTTTTTTTAAGCAGCATAAGTTTTATTTTGGTGGCAATAGTGGTTGTCCAATTTTTCATTTTTGAAAACATCACCAAAAAAGCAGTGCTTGACGGCACGGTGGTGAACGGCATAAATTTGAGCGGTATGGAAAAAAATCGTGCCATTGAAAAACTGTCGGCCTACTTTACCGACAAGAGCGAAAAACTGACCGTGGATTTGAAATATAAAGACAAAAGTTGGCAACTCTCCAAAAATGATTTTAAGGTAAACACCAACATCCACACCATTCTCGACGCCGCGACTACACATAAATTAAACACCGCCGATTATAAAAAACAAACGGAAACGCTGAGTGTGATGCTGGAAAACGGAGAGAGTTTGCAAGTGGCACTAAATTACATTTTTATAGGACTAGAAGATTTGATTGAAAGCATTTGCGCGGAAATTGAAATTTCACCCACCAACAGTGAAATAAAATTTAATGCAAAAAGCGAAAACCTTTTTGAAATAACACCAGAAAAAAACGGGCTTGCCGTGGACAAAGTCGCCCTTTACAACTCACTTAACTCCCAGTTTTTGAAACGCGACAACATAAAAATAAACATTCCCACAACAGAAGTTTTGGCCGATGTAACTGCCGTTTATAACAAGTCATTAACCAACAAAATTGCCAGTTATTCCACCGATGTTAGCGACAGCACAGGCGGCAGAAAAGCAAATGTTGTGCTTGCACTGGAAAAATTTAACGGTATGCGAGTGGAGTCAGGCGAGGAGGTTTCTTTCAACAAACTAACCGCTCCGCACTCAGCAAAAAATGGCTACAAAGTTGCAACCATAATATATAAAGGTCAATTTGTGGACGGAGTGGGCGGTGGCATTTGCCAGTCCAGCACCACCCTTTACAACGCGCTACTTCTTGCTGGCGTGGAAATTTTGGAGGTAAACAAACACACCTTGCCTGTCAAATATGTTCCTCTTGCTCTGGACGCTATGGTGGCAGAACACATCTCCGACCTGCGCTTTAAAAACATCTATGATCACCCTATTTTCATAAAAACTCACAGCGACAAAAATTCGGTATATGTGGAAATCTTTAGCCATACCCTGCCCGACAATGTAACTTACAGCACTCGAAGCGAAACGGTAAAAACAATTGCCCACAAAGGCGACCAAATAATTCCCGACACCAAAGGAGAATACACCGACAAGGTGCTTTTCAAAGGCGAATACCACAGACTCACCTATCCAAGAGGGGGTTGCGAGGCAAAATCTTATTTGCAAACGCTAAAAGACGGCAAAGTAATAAACGAAAAATTGCTGCGCCACGAAACTTATCGCCCGCAATACGGCACAATAATTGAGGGCGTGGAAACTCCACCCGATACCTTTAAAATAATTGAAGATGAAGTGGGTATAATTTTCCCCGAAGAGCAGGCATCAGGTATAATAGAAAAAAATATTCATTTGCTAATTCCCACAAATTATTGCCCATAATACCTCATATGTTGTTAAAAACTATGTGGATAACTAAAAATTTCATTAAAAATCCACAAATTTATTCCAAAATTCAAAAATTCATAGAACAAAAATTGTGGATAAATTTTAACAAAATTGTGGAAATGTGGATAACTCATCAAATTTTCATAAAAAATATTCACTCAGGTGCTTAAATATGCATAAATTTATAAATATTCACTAAAATTTATAAAAATAACAATGTGAAAATGTGGATAACTTTGACACAAAAACTTGACAGGAAAATTATAAGCAAAAATATGGCTGGATTTAAAGTTTAGGAGGGCATAAAGAAAGTTTTTAGTTCCAACACTTTCCCGTCGCTTGCCTAATAAAAATCATGATAAAAAAATTAATAATCATGAATAAAAAACCACGACAATAATTATTTTTAAATTGTATGGGTAATAAAACTCCAACAACTTATCTCGTTTTAAAATTTTTTTGGAAAGTGAGGGTGTTGAATTAATCACAGTGAACGCAAAAAAAAGAGAGGGGCTCTTTTAGCCACACTCTCTAAATATCTAAACAACCTTTCGGCTGGGACAAGGGGAATGTATAGGTTAAAAAGTTTTAATCTTTTATCTTTTGTGCAATATGGTTAAGAGAAAACTCTTCTCTTAAAGACATCGCTAAACCTTATACACTTCATACTATGCCCCCACCAACAATTTTGTCACTTTAATTTGCAAATTGTTTTTATTTTGAAAATCATATACTTCCATCCTTCGCCCACTTTCACTTTTAGAACAACTCATAACTTTTGGCATATCTAATAATTTTACCATACTACTAGCCAGTTTTTAAATTTACAGCATAAAACGCGTTTTATTCGGAACCAATCATCTCAAAACTAAAAAAATCATTTAAATGTATCATTTCTCTTAACTAAACTTCAATCAACTTGTTAAAATATTTTTCACACAACACAATTGCCGACACCACAAAATCGCACAAATCAAAAACTTTAGCACTTCTCACTTGCATTAAGTCCAGTTTTTGCGATGTTGCACTTGCAGAATAGGCATTCACAAGCACATCTGCCACGCGCACTGCGACACCGCTCACTTTCACAAAAACATCTTTAGAAAGTGTCACCCTCATTTGCCTATCTTGTCGCCCTGCCGACACATGCACAAGCACAATACATTTTTTTGGATGAAGAATTTTAATTTTTTCCACCGCACTGAGCAAATTTCCATAATTGATTTCGCTGTCTTTGCCATAAACAATCAATTGTCCACAATTTTTTTCACACCAAAACTTCATAAACTCGCTTTCTTTTACAGCGTTTGGCGAACTCACTAGCAAAAAAATGGGCGATAAATTTTTTAACTTAAATATTTTGCACATTTCAAGCGCAAGATTTTCGTGAGTTGTGTAACTAATAGAATAAGTCATGTTTTCCCCTTTTAAATTATTATTGCTGTAATAAAAATTTGTAAACATGTAAATAATTAATAAAAAATTAATCACAAATAATGACATTTCTTCCAATATGTGATATTATTATTAAAAGATATTTTTTGCGTATAAAAAACAGGAGCGTTTTTCTATGTCTTGGATAGATATCGTATTCATCGCAATAATTGCAATTTTTGCAGTAATTGGGCTTGCCAAAGGATTCTTTGACAGCATTTTAGGACTTATAACAAGCGTAGGTGCGTTGTTTATTGCAATTTGGGCAGCAAAACCAACCGCATCATTTATAAGAAAAATAGCAAACATCGACAAGTGGTTTGACAGTTTTTTAGAAAAAACAGCAGGCGTGGGCGAATCCACAACATTTTTCGGACATGAATTTGCACGCGGCGAAGTCGCCAGTTTCCTAACAGTAGTGGCGGCGGTGATAATCGTGTTTTTCCTAATCAAAGCCAGTGTTTGGTTGCTTGCAAAACTGTTTGAATCTGCCACCCTTTCTTCTTCTGCACTAAGCGGAATGAATCGTCTTTTCGGGCTTGCCTTCGGCGCAGCCAAAGGGTTTTTCATAATATGCGTTGTGCTTGCAGCTGTTTCGATTTTGAGTTGGATTCAGCCTCTGGGAGAAAGCATCAACAACCACCTAAACAATACTTCTATCACAAAATTTGTGTATGGCAAAGTGGATGAATTTGTGGAAGGCAAACTCTCTAACGACACCTTAAAAGAAATTATCGACTCCTCAACAGACGCGCCAAGTGAGGACGAAACTCCAGACGGCGAAGAGGGCTAGAAACAATTTTAAATAAATAGCGAAACTGCCTGACAATTTTTAATTAATTGTTTTTATAATAATTCAACAAAAAAACTTAAAAGACAATAAATTTTATTGATTCGAGTTGATATTAACCATTAAATACAAAAAACTTGGATATATTTAATCAAAAAGTTACATTAAAAATAACCAAAATTCAGATACATTACATCAGATACATTTAAACTAATTTATAAACAAAAAAATATGTGAACGAAAGCGACTCCCTAAGAGGTATGCTTCTCATACACATATTTTTTTCTAATCTAAATTTTATAAAATTGTACTGTAATTGATTTTTATTAAAACTGAGTAGCTTTTGTTATGAAGTCCACCAACTCATCAGCGCTCAGTCGCGTTTGTTCCATGGTATCTCGATCGCGCACGGTAACAGTGTTGTTTTCCAGCGTTTCAAAGTCGATTGTCACGCAATACGGCGTGCCTATTTCATCCTGACGGCGATACCTTTTTCCAATACTACCCGACTCGTCGAAAGCACACATAAAGCGCTTTTTTAATTGATTGTAAATCTCTGTTGCCTTTTCGCTCAAATTCTTTTGAAGTGGCAACACCGCAACTTTGTAGGGAGCCAAAAAGGGCGCAAATTTTAGCACAGTTCTCATCTCATCGCCCACCTGTTCTTCATGATAGGCGTCAATCAGCAAGCTCAAGAAAAGTCTGCCCACGCCCACTGAAAACTCCACAATGTAGGGTGTGTATTTTTCGTTTGTTATAGGGTCAAGATACTGCATATTTTTTCCGGAATATTGTTGATGACGGGTCAGGTCATAGTCCGTTCTGTTGTGGATGCCATTCAACTCTTCCCACCCAAACGGAAAGTTATAAATAATGTCGCACGCCGCCTTGGCGTAATGCGCCAGTTTATCGTGGTCTTTAAATTTTAGTTTGTCTTTATTAAAGCCTAACTCCACATAAAAATCCAGCACCTTTTGCTTATAGTCCTCATAAAACTTTTCGTCTTCGCCCTTTTTGCAAAAAAGTTGATGCTCCATTTGCTCAAACTCAATGGTTCTAAACAAAAAGTTGCCGGGAGTTATTTCATTTCTAAAAGCCTTTCCAATTTGCGCAATACCAAAAGGCACTTTTGCCCTCATGCTGCGTTGCACATTCACAAAATTCACATACTGACCCTGTGCAGTTTCTGGACGCAAAAATATTTTGTTTTGGCTATTTTCCACCACTCCTCGCTGCGTCTCAAACATCAGATTAAAGTTTCTGATTTGCGTGAAATTTTTAGAGCCGCACACAGGGCAGTTGATTTTGTTGCTTGCCACAAACTCTTCCATTTCTTCTTTAGTAAGTTTGTCCACCACCACATCTGAATTGGTTTTTCTCACAAACGCCTCAATCAAATTGTCGGCTCTGTGTCTGGTTTTACAATCCTTGCAGTCCATCAATGGATCAGTAAACCCTGCCAAGTGTCCACTTGCTTCCCAAACCTTTGCGTTCATCAATATGCCAGCGTCCAGCCCAAAAGTGTTGTCATTTTCCTGCACAAATTTTTTCCACCATACTTCCTTGATATTTTTTTGCAGTTGCACGCCCACGGGACCATAATCCCAAGTGTTTGCCAGCCCGCCATAAATTTCACTGCCCGCAAAAACAAAACCCCTACTTTTGCACAAGTTTAATATTTTATCCATTGTTACAACATTTTCCATACAACTGTCCTTTTCTTTGTCACATCAAAGTTTCTTTATTTTTTCGGTTATTTATTATATTCTATCATATATTTTTTCTATTATTTATTTTAATACATCATTTATTTATTATATCATTTATAATTTTAATTTTAATTTTATTGTTCTTATATAATTTATGGTTTAATGTCTTATGTTTAATTTTCAATTTTTATGTTTCACATTTTTCGCATAGTTGTTTTTTTAAGATTTTATCAGTTTTTAGTTAATACTAGTCAGGAAAATAAAAATCTTTCGTTTTTTTAGTTGAGGTTTTCAAGTTATTCATAATCAAAATCAAATCTCACTTATCATTTAACTTTTCTAGAACTTATTGCTCTTCGCTATACGGTTCCACAAACTCCCAAAGCAGCGTGGTTTCAGGCAAATGCCTTTTGTCCACAATCAAACTTTGACTCACTGTTTCATAAAAAGGAATTTCTGACTTCTTTGCTTTTTTTGCCACTATCAAATCATCCAACTCTTTTTTTAGTATTCCTAATTCGTATTCATGCGTGGTGTTGATTATGCTGTTCACCGTCTTTTTATAGGGCGTGATATACTTATTTTCAGCAATGCATACTTCTGTCCAGTTATGCAATGTTTCGCTGATTTTATAATTTCTTCGCTCCACATCTCTTATCATTCTTCTAAACAAACGCAAATCCACCGTCTTCATGCTTTCCTTGCCCGCTCTAAAACCGGTAAGCGCATTAACATAAATTTTGTAGTAATCGCTTGTGCCTAAATTGTCGGTTATAAAAGGATTTAGCACATGCAAGCCTTCAAAAATTATTATGGAATTGTACTTTAGTTTTAAGATATGGCTGTCGGGTTGGCTTTTGCCTGTTATAAAATTATAGGTGGGAAATTTGGTAACCTTTCCCGCATACAAACTCTCAAAGCATCTTCTCATTTCTGTGGTGTTGACGCAGTATGGTGAGTCTAAATCGCGCTCGCCGTTAGGAAGACGCGGTGTTTTATCTCTGTCGATAAAAAAATCGTCCATACTAATGGTGATAACATGCCTGCCCCTTCGCTCCAAAATTTCTTGCAACAACTTTGCAGATGTGGTTTTGCCCGCACAAGATGGACCTGCTATTAGCACCATGTTGATTTTTCTTTTGTGCAAAATCTTTTCTGCCAGTGAAAATAGTTGACCGCGGTAACGGCTCTCTGTGTCGAGAATTAATTTTCTCACATCGTTTTCAATTTTATCGTTCACCGTTTTAATATTATATAACTTTTGCATACTTCATCCTCTGATGTATATTTGGAATTGTTTGTTTTTTAGATTTTTATATTTATTATTTGCTAACAATATTTTTTTGAATTTATGGCTTAAATTTTATGCATCCCTTTTAAGCATTAGTTTTAAAAGTTTAAATTAATGTGTTAATTAAGTGTCAATATTAAAAATTTAATTTAATAAATTTTTTAATAAGTCAATTTTAAGAATTTAATTTAATTGTCTTTAATTGATATTTTTAATTTAATGGGTTCAATTTAGTTATTTAATTTAATGGGTTTTAAGTTTTTAACCCTTAATTAAAATAACTTAATTTTTAAAAATATCTACTCTTGTTACATTTCTTTTAATGGTCTTCTATTTAATTAGTGTCTTAAGTAATTTGAGGTCTAAAAAGTTATTATTGAAAGTTTTTGTCCCTCTTTGCTAGCGAATATAATTGTCAAAAAACCTAACTAGATTGGAATACACGGGGTAAGAAATCTGAACAAACACGATTATAAACAAAATGTTTTGCAGCGACAACTGCACATATTCAAACACGCCAAACGGAACAAATGTTAGCAGCGCCACCAAAATTAATAAATCTGCTGTGAACATAATTCCACGATAGATGTTAAGAGGTTTGCAAAGTCGCAACACCACAAGCATTCCCGTAAAGGTTACACTTAGCGCACCCATGGTGATGTAATCCAGTTCGGTTATAATTCCCATGTCGTAAAGCGCGTAACACGCCACCACATTTAGAAAAATTATTATAGCAGCAGGAAATGCTCGAGCAAATAGGTTGGGCAAAAATTTTCCTTTGATTCTGCTGGAATTGGGTTGCAACGCCAAGAAAAACGACGGAATACCAATTACACAAAACTCCAACAATGTTACCTGAATGGGCTCAAATGGATATCTGATATCCACCGCAAACACAAACAAACAAAGCAGTAGCGTAAAGATGGTTTTCATCAAAAACAGTGACGCGGAATTTTGAATGTTGTTGACCACTCGCCTGCCCTCTGCCACCACATTTGGCATGGAGGAGAAGTTGCTATCGAGCAACACCAAGTGGCTCACATGACGCGTGGCTTCCGACCCGCTTGCCATTGCAATACTACAGTCGGCTTCCTTTAGCGCCAGTATGTCGTTGACACCGTCACCCGTCATGGCAACCTTGTTTCCTTTGTTTTTCAGCGCTTTAATAATATATAATTTTTGTTCAGGACTCACTCTGCCAAACACGGTGTAGTTGCCCACGGCGTCCACCACCTGTTGCTCACTTAACCCCTCAAGATTTATATATCTTTCCGCATTTTCCACACCCACGCGCCTGCTCACTTCGCTCACCGTTATAGGATTGTCGCCCGAAATAATTTTAATTTCCACGCCGTTTTCTTTAAACCACGCAATAGTCTCATGCGCATCTTCGCGAATATGATCCTCAATAACAATGAGTGCCACAGCCTCTCTTTTAGCAGGCAACTTATCGTTCACAATTTGTCCCTCACACTTTGCCAGCAACAGCACCCGAAAACCTTTTTGAGCAAAATTTCTAACCTGAGCGTCCACTACTTTATCTTTAACTTTAAGTATAAATTCGGGTGCGCCCATGGCAAATGTTTCGCCCGATTTGAAAGTTACTGCGCTTAATTTTCTGCCCGATGTGAAAGGCAATATTTCTTTTGGAGTGTATGCCTTGCTGTATCCAAAATGCGAAACCAGCGCCTGCGAAGTTTGGTTGTTGTCATCCAGCGCCGTTAGCATGCTGCCCATAATGTCGTCCACTTTTACGCTGCTGTTGGATTCCAATAACACCACACTATTAACTTTCATGGTTCCGTCGGTTATAGTTCCCGTTTTGTCAAGGCAAAGCACATTCGCGCGTGCCAGCATTTCAATTCCGTAAATGTCCTGCACCAGCGTTCGCCTTTTTGCAAGTTTAATAACGCCCACTGCCAAAGCCATGCTGGTTAACAAAAACATACCGGCAGGAATCATGCCAATGATGGGGCCCGCTGTGTTGTTGATGGTTTCCACCATGTTGTTGCCCGTCATTGAAAGGTTGTGATAATACATAAGTATGGACATAGGAATAATTATCACACCAATAATTTTAATGATCATCCTCAAACTTGCCAACAGTTCGCTTTTAGGCTTTTTGTATTCCTTTGCTTTATTTGCAAGTTTTGCCGAGTAACTTTCGTTGCCCACTTTTTCCACTTTAGCATAGCATCTGCCACCCACAATAAAACTGCCGCTAAACAAAAAATCGCCTTTTCTTTTTCGCACAGGCACGCTCTCACCGGTAAGCAAACTCTCGTTCACTTCCACATCGCCCTCTAAAATTATGGCGTCCACGGAAATCTGTTTTCCCGTTTCAAAAAAAACCACATCATCCAGCACCATTTCACTTGCAAGAATTTCGATTTTCAGCCCCTCTCTCACTATCATCACGGTGGGGCTGGTTACCAGTTTTATTTTCTCCACTGTTATTTTTGCACGCACTTCCTGAATTATACCAATAGCCAAGTTTGCAAGCACCACCACCATATACACAGTGTTTTTGAAAGCACCCACTGTAATTAGCGCGCCTGCAACAAGAAAGCAAAGCATGTTAAAAAATGTGAAGATGTTGTTGAAAAAAATTTGTCGGTAAGTTTTTGTGTTTTTGTCTTCGGTTACATTTACAAGTTTTTCCGCAACACGCGTGTTCACCTGTTCTTGTGTTAACCCGTTCTTAACGGTGGGCGAAAATCTCTCAACTTTTTTGCTGATACTTTTCTTTTTATTGATATTACTCTTCTTTTTTTGAATCACAACGAAATTTTCTGGCTTCACCAGTTCATTTTCTAAAACTTCGCTTTTGTCCTTATCTTCCAAAACAACACCTATGCCTTTTTATTTTACAATTTCAAAAAATACTAAGTTATACCTCTTAGCCTATTAAATAGTATACCATAACAGGTATTTAATAATAAATTATTTATACTATTATTTTTAAAGTTTTGCTCGTCTTTTATCGACCACTGGCTTAAATTCATCAACAAAATCATGAAAATGCACGCGTAATAATAATTTTTTAAGTTGTTTATAAAAAACAAAATTTTAGTTATTTGAATATTTAACATCGTGTTTTTGCAACAACTTTTTCAAGTTTTTATCGGTTTCTAAAAATTCGCTAATGGGCTTGCTTTGCGCAATTTTGTAAATAACGCTTGCCAACAATTTTAGCACATCCACCACTTCTAGCCATGGTTTGTTCAAAAACTCTTTTGGCAAATATGACAAATTTGTGGTATAAACTTTTTTTAGCACGCCGTCAGCATACGCCTTTTCAAACTTTTCGATACCCTCAGTGAAAAACGCAAAAGTAACAATAACAAAGGCAGCGTGTGCGCCTTTTTGTTTTAGTTCATACGCAATGTCTAACACCGACGCGCCCGACGCAATCATGTCGTCCACTATAAGTAAATATTTATTTTCAATGTTTCTGCCTAAATACTCGTGTTGCACCACAGGGTTTTTGCCGTCCACAACGCGCGTGTAGTCGCGGCGTTTATAAAACATTCCCACATCCAACCCCAACATACTGGCATACATAATTGCCCGTTGCATAGCGCCCGTGTCGGGAGAAATTACCACCATATTGTCTTTGTCCACCATGTTAGTTTCGTTTTCCACAAAACTTTTTACGATGTCGTAACTGGGAAAGAAAGAATCAAAACTCATTCTAGACACTGCATTTTGAATGTTTAAGTCGTGAGCGTCGAAAGTTATTACGCTGTCCACCCCCATGTTTTCCAAATCCTGTAACGCCATGGCACAATCCAGCGACTCGCGCATTAGTCGTCTATGTTGCCGCGATTGATAAAGCAGTGGCATAACCACAATTATCTTTTTTGCTTTACCTGCAATTGCAGAAATTGTGCGCTTGATATCCTGAAAATGTTCGTCGGGGCTGTATCTATTTTCGTACCCAAACATGGTGTAGGTTTCGCCATAATTAGAAACATCCGCCACAATGAACACCACTTTATTTCTCACACTCTCGTCGATTACAACCTTTGCCTCCCCGTTTGAAAAACGCACATTTCGCGTCTTTATGATGAACGAAGACCGTTGACCCGACAACTCTTGCAAATAATTATCAATCATTTGCGCCCTGCCATTTATACTAGATAAAGCAATCACTCCAAACTGTTTCATAACACCCCTCCAAAACATTTTTCTTTCGTTTAATCTACATTTTTTTCTAATGCTTATTTTAATAATTATGATGTGTTTTTTTATTACAAAAATAAATTTGATATTGATTTATTTTTTTCATTGGCTCAAAATTCTGCATTTGTTTAATCATTATTTTTCCACCCTCTTTCCGCATGCTATTTTATAAACAATAAAACTCGAATTCTTTTTATTAACCAAAACAATGGAAAAAATCATCTCCTGAACTTTTTAGATAAACTTTTTATAAAGAATCCCTCTTCTACTTTAAAAAATAAAAGATGCCTCATTTAGGCACCCCACATTTTTGCAAAAAACCACGCGCACGAACATGAAAAGCAAGACTTACAAAAATTCATTTTTTCTTTTTTAGAAAAAGAAATTTTCATCACTTTTCCCTCTCTCCTTTTAAGCAAACACATCTTCCTTGTCGCAAAAATTCGAGTCTCATCTTATAATCCTATATTAACCAAAAACAAAAAATAGGTCAACTAATTTTGCCGCAATCGCAAACATAAAATCTAAAATTCTTATGTTTTTCACTTTTGTTTTTTGTTTATTTGAACTATACTCTACATAGAAAAGTAATGTGGGAGGAGCAAATGATAGCAAAGAAAAAGTTAAAGGTTGCCGATATAGACATTTTTGAAGCAATTGAAAACGAAAAAGAAAGGCAGCGTGTTCATCTAGAACTGATTGCGAGTGAAAATTATGTTTCCAAGGCGGTGCTGGAGGCGCAAGGTTCGGTTATGACCAACAAATACGCTGAAGGATATCCTAGCAAGAGATATTACGGCGGTTGTGAGTTTGTGGATGTGGCGGAAAGCATTGCAATTGAGCGTGCAAAACAACTCTTTGGATGCGAGCACGCAAATGTGCAACCTCACAGCGGTTCCAACGCAAACTTCGCTGTTTATTACGCATTGTTAAACGCGGGCGACACCATTTTAGGCATGAGTCTGCAAGACGGTGGACACCTAACCCACGGCGCAAAAGTAAATGTGTCGGGCAAAATTTTTAACAGCGTGTTCTACGGCGTGAATGAAGAAGGTTTTATCGATTACTCGGAAGTGCTAAGAGTTGCAAAAGAATGCAAACCTAAAATGATAGTGGCGGGTGCCAGCGCCTATTCCAGAAAAATCGACTTTAAGAAATTTCGAAAAATTGCCGATACTGTGGGCGCATATCTAATGGTTGACATGGCACACATTGCAGGTCTAGTTGCGGCAAAACTTCACCCTTCTCCCGTGCCTTATGCAGATGTTGTGACACTTACCACTCACAAAACTCTAAGAGGTCCTCGCGGTGGCATGATTTTATGCAAGGCAAAATATGCAAAAGAAATTGACAAATCGGTTTTCCCCGGCTCTCAAGGCGGACCGCTGATGCACATAATTGCAGCGAAAGCAGTGGCGTTTAAAGAAGCGCTAAAACCCTCTTTTAAAACATATCAAAAACAAGTTGTGAAAAACGCAAAAACACTGGCGGATGCATTTATCAAAAACGGCATTTCCATTGTGAGCGGCGGTACCGACAACCACTTGATGTTGCTAGACTTAAGCCCCCACTCTGTGACGGGAAAAGATGTGGAAAAGTGGCTGCAAACTGCATTTATTTCCACCAACAAAAACACTATTCCCAACGAAAAACTAAGCCCTTTTATTGCCAGTGGATTACGCATCGGAACGCCGGCTGTAACATCACGCGGTATGAAAGAAGAAGAGATGGAAATCATCGCGTCCTTAGTTTCCAAAATAATTAAAGAGGGCGAAAAGGCAGTGCCTGCCGTGCAAAAACAAGTGCGCTCACTTACCGAAAAATTCCCTATGCCTTATTAAAGAATATTACATTTCAATGCAAAACAAATTAAATTAATCCAATATAAAAAAATTAAATATTTATAAATGAATTACAAATGAATTAAACATAAAGACGAAAAACAAAAAGACAGACTAATATTCTGTCTTTTTTAGTTTTTGCTAAGCCAAAGGCAAAACTAATAAGTTTTTATAATTTTTTATTTGGTACACCATCACGGGCTCGAACCGTGGACACCTTGATTAAGAGTCAAGTGCTCTACCAACTGAGCTAATGGTGCGCATCAACCTGCGACATAAATCGACTTAATCATTATATAACTCAAAGATGCGCATGTCAATATAAATCTCAAGTTTTTTATCACAAGCCATTAATAAACTTTCATTCCTGCTATATTTTATCACATAAAATCAATACTGCTATATCT
>CAYJCT010000004.1:0-23103 GCA_964368745.1 uncultured Christensenella sp.
TGGCGATGCATGTTTATTGTTATAATAAAATATGATAAAAATTTTTTAATCACAAATTAAAGGAAATAATTTAAAAAAACAAACAAAAATCAAACAAAAGTCAAACATCAATTAAACAATATACTTAAAATATTGAATTAATAGTTAAGCATTCAAACAAAAAACTAAAGCAAATTTAAACACAAATCAAGCAAAGTAAACACAAACCAAGTAAATTATACACAAAACTGAATTAAATAACTAAAAAAGGATATTCATGAGCAAAAAATTTCATTTCGAAACAATAAAAGTTTGCGCGCAATCGGGCGCTCGCATTGGCAGGTTTTTAACGCCTCACGGCGCAATCGAAACTCCCGTTTTTATGCCAGTTGGTACGCAAGCCACCGTGAAGGGAGTGTCGCCCGAAGAGTTGAAACAAGTTAATTCCCAAATCATTCTTAGCAACACCTACCATTTATATTTGCGTCCCGGCGAAGCAATTGTAAAAAAAGCAGGCGGTTTGCACAAGTTTATGAATTGGGATCGACCAATTTTAACCGACAGTGGTGGTTTTCAAGTTTTTTCGCTGTCGGGTATAAGAAAAATAACCGACGAGGGAGTAACCTTTAACTCTCACATAAATGGCGCAAAGCATTTCATTTCACCCGAAAAAGCTATCGCCATTCAAAACGATTTGGGCGCCGATATTATCATGGCTTTTGATGTTTGCACGCCTCCCGAAATTGATTTTTCTCAGGCAAAAAAGGCAATGGACACAACCCACAACTGGCTAAAACGATGCTTTGACGCTCATAAAAACGATAATCAGGCACTTTTTCCCATTGTTCAGGGAAATTTTTATAAAGAACTGCGGTTGGAGAGTTTGGAATTTTGCAAAAAATATGCCACACACGGTATTGCCATTGGCGGCTTGTCGGTGGGGGAGCCAAAGGAATTGATGATTGATATGTTAAAATCGCTTCAGCCAAACTTGCCCGACAACATGCCAAGATATCTCATGGGAATTGGTTCGCCCGATTATATTTTGGAGGCTGTAGAGCACGGAATTGACATGTTTGATTGTGTGTTGCCTACAAGAATTGCAAGGAACGGCACCGCTTTTACATCAAATGGAAAGGTTGTTGTGCGCAATGCGGTATACAAAGAAGATTTCTCGCCATTGGATGAAAACTGTGATTGCAACACTTGCAAAAACTACACAAAAGCGTATATTAGGCATCTGATTAATGTGGATGAAATGTTTGGCGCGCGGCTACTTAGTGTGCATAACATCCGATTTTTAACTAAATTGACCGAGCAAATTAAAGACGCAATTAGGCAAGACAGGTTTTTAGATTTCAAAGCCGAATTTTTGAAAAAAATGAGTTAAAGTGCAAATTACTACAAAAAAATGATAGTTTTAACTAATTTGATATGTTATACTACCAAAAACTAAACTAACTGAGGTGAAAATAATGAATTATCTATTGGATGCTGCAGGAGCAAGTTCGTCAATATTTTGGGTTTTTATTGTTCTGGGCATTGTTCTTTTGTTTATTATGAGTTCTTCTAGAAACAAAAAAGATTTAAAAGCGCGTGAAGAACTTAATAATTCCATAAAAGAGGGCGCAAAAGTTATTACTGCGGGCGGAATTTATGCCACAGTTGAGAAGGTAACCGATACAACTGCAGGAAAAGTGGTGTTGCTTTCGAGCGGTGAGGGCAGCAAAGTTTCTTATTTTGAAATTCATATTAATGCCATTGCGGGTATTGATACTAAGCAGCCCGTACTTTTGGATGAGCACGGAAACATAATTGATTCCGAAAAAATTGCTGAAGATATTATTTCGTCACATTCAGATAATATTACTTCTTCAACTTCGCACGCAGATGACATCGATTCCTTTGAAAAGGGCGAAACAAATAAAAAAGCCACTAAAAAATCAAAAAAATAAGGCTCGTGCCTTGACCCCAGGCTTAGCCTGGACTAGTATCAATCGATTATTTTGAGTTAAAAACTTTTTACTACAGTCTTTGCCAGACTTAGTCTGGACTAGTGTCAAAAACTTTTTTGAGAGTTAAGGCTTTTTCTCTACAGTCTTTGTCAGGCTTAGCCTGGACTAGTGTCAAAAACTTTTTTAAAAGTTAAAAACTTTTCACTGAAATCTTTGCCAAGTCTCGTGCCTTGACCCCAGGCTTAGCTTGGACTAGTATCAATTGATTATTTAGAGTTAAAACTTTTTACTATAGTCTTTGCTAGACTTAGTCTGGACTATGTGTCAAAACTTTTTTTTAAGTTAAAAACCTTTCACTTCATTCTTTTTTTAAAATCAACATTAAATTATTTTAAACTGTTTATTTCAATTGCTATAATAAACAGTTTTTTTATCATAAAATAAAAATTTGTAACATAGATTATTATATAATTTGATAAATTTGATTGTTGCAGAAAGTTTTTCTGCACGATGAAAAAATTCTAAATATGGAGATAATTTATGGAAAATGTTAGTGTTAAACAAAAAAGTTTTTGGACAAGCGTGATTAAAGGTTCCATTTTTGCGGTCACTTGTTCCTTGCTTTTAATCTTGCTTTTTGCGCTTATTATTAGATTTTTGGCAGTACCTGATAATTTGATTATGCCAATAAATCAAATCATAAAAATTGTAAGCATTTTTGTGGGCTGCATGGTGGCGCTTAAAGGTTCCAACAGAGGTATTTTTAAAGGTGCTGTAATAGGTTTATTTTACACCTGCTTGGCTTTTTTGATTTTTTCGTTTTTGAGCGGTAGCATAACTTTTGAAATCGCATCTTTAACCGACATCGCTTTTGGCACAATAATCGGTGCACTTAGCGGAATGCTAGCGGTTAATCTTAGAAAATAGTGGTCAAAATTTTTATTTATTGAAAAATATCATAATATTTCTACAAAAAAATATGAAAACAACTCCAACTTGTTATCTAATAATTAAATTGTTTGTTATATAATTGACACAATATTCCAATTATTATATAATACTTAAGTTTAATAAGGAGTTGTTTTTTTGATATGAAAAAAAGAAAGGCTAAAACAAATTTTATATTATTGTCTGTGCTAACTGCCATTAGTTTAGTTTTTTGTTTCATTTCATTTTCGCTACCTAATTCCAGCAGTGTTTTTAAAGGTTTTTTTAACGCAATTCAAACCAACACTGATTTTTCATCTGGAACGAGGGCAGTTTATGAAGTTGAACTTGCAGACTACAATAAATCCACCATGGAAACCAGTGTAAACACCGCAATGAAGCGTGTGCAAGAACTGGTAAACGAAAAATACACCGAGGCTGCAATTTCAAAAGTTGACGACAACAAAATTGAAATAATCCTGCCGGCAAGTGTTATTAACACAACCTATATTGTGGGTTTTGTGGAGTTTTCTACATCTGCATATTCCGAGAGTTCGTTTGCTCCCATCATGGACGGCAGCCACATAAAAGCGGCAACCTACCAGTCGAACAACGGCACTCCGCTTGTGTACATCGAGTTTAACGACGAGGGAAAAAAGATTTTTGAAGAGACCACTGCCGACTTTGAAGCAGCAGGCGGCGGCACTCTTTACATTTATGTTGACAAAGAGTATAGCCAACATCTTTCCGCCGTGTCCATCGATGAGACCATAACGGGCGGTTATCTTCCGTTGTCTGGCGGCACCATCACCACAAAAGCAATTGCTGAATCGTTTGCAAGCAAAATTGAAAGTGCAAAACTTGGCATAAACATGACGCTTGTGGGCGAGCAGGCTTCAATTTCCAATCTTAACAACATATTACTGCTAGTGTCGGTTATTGGTTTTGCATTAATTGTGTTGCTTTCCACTTTATATATGTTCAAAAAATACGGTCAACTGGGCTTTATTTCTTTACTGTCCATGTCTGTTTTTATGGCGCTGTCCATCATTATATTATCCTTTTTGGAATTCACGCAAATGTCGCTATCGTCTTTTGTTGCGTTTTCTTTTGTATATCTGTTTGCTCTATATATGCACGCGCATCTTTTCAACCAAATAAAAGGCGAGTTTGAATCGGGCAAAAAAATGCCATACAGTTTTAAAACGGGCTACATTAAAACGCTGTTTTATCAAATGGACACTTATATCGCACTATATCTGTTCGCTATAATTGGTCTGTTGTTGTCGTTTGGTGCAATCAAAAACTTCGCAATAATTTTGCTGTTTACCCTTCCAATAAGCGCGCTTGTTACCATGCTTTTTGTGAGACTGCTGTGCAAAATGTATCTCGACATCAATCCTGCAAAACACAAACTCATCAAGTTTAATAAGCCAGTGGGGGTGGAAAATGACTAACACAAAAAATTGCGCATTTTGCAATGCGATGAATAAATCGGCAAAGGGAAATATTAAATTGTTTGTGCTGATTCCTGCACTGCTGTTTGTGCTTGCGTCCATAATATATTTGATTTTCGGAGCAAATTTGGGCTACTACCTGCAAAAGAATTACACTTTTTCGGTTGACTATCGCATAGTAAATGATGCGAGCGAACTTGAAAATTATTCCGAACAAGTGACCAAAATTGTGGAGGTACATGGCTTTTTGGTGCTAGACACCAACTCATTTGGCGAATCGGTGGAGTCGGGTTTAATTTTTAGATTTTCAAACACAAAAAATTATTCAACCGAAAAATTAACCGAAAAATTTGACGCCATCAAACTTGCAATTGAAGAAACATATAACGATGTGCCAGCGCTAATTGTTTCTGATGTTTCATCTAGTCAAAGAATTTTTGCTCCTGTTTTTTGGAAAACACTGCTAACATTGTCGGTTTTTGCATTAGTCTATTTTGTTTACATGTTAATTAGGTTTGAATTGATTTCAGCAATCTCTGCCTTCTTTAGCGTAATACTTGCCAACCTGATTTTGTTTTCACTAACAATAGTCTTACGCATTCCCGTGCTGCTTTCAAGCGTAACTCCGTTTGTGATTGCAACATTAGTCACTGTGCTGTTTAATATTTCATATTTTTCGTATATCAAACAACACCAAACCGACGACGATTTTAAGAAAATGCTTAACTCAGAGTTTGTGGAAAAGGCAACAGAAAACCGATTTTTGCCACTTTTCAAGCCTATGATTTTTGCAAGTTTTGCTCTGCTTTTGGGATTTATTGCGTTTTTGGTGCTAAAAAATCAGTTTGCTTTCACAATTCTGCTTTCCGACATTGCCTTAAGCATAGCGCTATTTTGTGGCGTGGTTTTCCCAATGGCAATTTGGTCAAGGTTTTATAATCGACAAAACGATTTGCGACTAAAAAATAGAATTGAACGATTAAAAGAAAAAGAAAAACAAGGCAATAAAAAAGATGGGGACGAAAAACTGGTTGTTTAACTAAAAAATAATAACTTAAAAAACCCTGCCCAATATGGTGGGGTTTTTATTAAAATAGTAGTGTAATATAAAGTTTAAAGGACACAAATGATATTTAGAAAAAATAATATTGATATTAGTTTTGACGCAAATTTGCTTTCAAAACTAGAAAAAAAGTTTAATCTATCAAAGGAAATTATTTCTCTTTTGATTTCAAGAGGGCATACTAGCGAGGAGCAAATTGACAAATTTTTGCATGTTTCCTACGATAATTTCCACAACCCTTTTTTGCTTGCCGACATGCAGGCAGCAGTGGACAAAATAAAACTTGCAATTTCTCAAAAACAAAGGGTTACAATTCTAGGCGACTACGACTGCGACGGAATATCTGCCAGCACCATTCTATATAAATACTTTAAAGAAATGGGCGTGGATGCAAATGTTTTTTTGCCCAATCGCATCATGGATGGCTATGGCGTAACAAAGGACACTATTGATAAAATAATAGCATTATTTTCTCCTCATTTGATAATTACCGTGGATTGCGGCATTAGTGCCATTGAGGAAATTAAGTATTGCAAATCAAAGAACATAGATATAATTGTTACCGATCACCATGAAGTTGGGGATGTTTTGCCCAATTGTTTGGTTATTAATCCCAAAAGAGAAGACCAAAAGTATCCCTTTAGCGAACTTTGCGGCGCGGGCGTGGCTTTCAAACTTGTGCAGGCGCTTGTCGGTTTAAATTATGCAAAAAAATTTTTGTCGATTGCTGCAATTGCAACCGTTGCCGACATTGTGCCACTAATAGATGAAAACCGCGCAATCGTGTTTTTCGGACTGCAAAACCAATTAACCGACTTGCCTAAGGGCGTGCTTAAACTCATTAAAAAAATGAAAATTCCATTACCCATTAAAAGCAGTGACATTGCCTACAAAATTGCACCAAAACTTAACGCAAGTGGGCGGTTGGGCAGTGCAGTTTTGTCGTATAATTTGTTTGTTGAAGAAAACGACAGCAACTTAAATTTTATAATTAACGAAATTGATGCAGTAAACGAAATCAGAATTGAAAACACAAATCAAGTGGTGGACGATGCAATAAAAAAACTGTCCAATGACTTTATTTCTAATATCGGCGCAATTGTGCTATATGACGACAACTGGGAAATTGGCGTGCTGGGCATAGTTTGTTCACGCCTGCTGGATTATTATAATTTGCCAGTTTGCATGCTCACAAAAGTGGACAATGAATATCGCGGTAGCCTGCGAAGCAATTCTAGCACAAATATTTTTGAAACACTTAACAAAATGAAAGACATACTGGTAAAATTCGGTGGTCACGCTCAAGCGGGTGGGGTCACAGTTGCGGCAGATAAAATCGAAGAATTTGCCACGCGGTTTAATCAGATTGTGCTCGAAAATCGCACTCAAGAACCTATTAGCGAAAAGTTTTACGACCTTGAATTTTTACCCAACATGAACTCGCCTAAATTTATGCAACAGTTGCAAAGACTGGAACCCTTTGGGCACAAAAACGAAAAGCCAATTTTCAGGCTGGATTTTAACAATGCAAAAGTATCAACCATGCCTAAACACCCGCAACATCTAAAACTGAATATTCAAGGCAACAACTTTATTGCTTTTAACTATTCGCATTATTATCACAACTTAACATCAAATTCTAATAAAAGCGTGCTGTTTGAAATAAACAAAGATTTTTTTGCTGGCAGGGAAATAAACAATTTTATAATAAAGAACATTCACACTCAAAAACTCAACACTCCCATTAAAAGCGATGTGCTGAACGGGCTTAAACTTATGCAGTTTGAAAACAACAATTTGCACTCATCAAATAAATTAGTTTTTGAAAAATCGCAAAAATCTGTTTTTTCAAATTTGACGATAGTAAATGAATCGTACATTGAAAACAAATTGTGTAGTCTAATTAAAAACACTTCAAAAGGCACTGTTTTGGCGGTTAGCAATTTTAGAGATTACGAAACACTTACGCAAATTTTAGAAAAAAATAATTTGGCAGTAAACTTTGACCTGCATAATATTACAAGCAAAAGCAAAGAAAACACGCTGATTTTTGCACCATTTTCGCTGGATTTTTCATTTTATGAAAATGTGGTTTTGTTTTTTGATAATTATTCGCATGATTTAGTTGAACAACTTGTGGCAAAAAACAAACGAATTTTTTTGGTGGAAAAAGAAAACTCAGAAAAACAAAATAATGAGTTGTTCAGTAAAATTCTGTTGTCCAGAAAGGTTTTTGCAAAATATCACACCGCGCTAAAAAAAATGGTGGGTAAAAGTCTAAATTTTGAATGCTATCTTGATTTGTTCAAACTTTTTAAAAAGAACAATGCAAGCCTCACAAATTTATTGTTTTCTCAATTTGTTTTTGTTATATTAGTATTGAAGCAACTGCAAATAATTGAAACAACTGATAACAAAATTATTTTTACCAACAATAAAAATAAACTCGAAAATTCGTTATTATATCAATATTTTAAATTAAATCAATAATTAAAGGGTACGAAATGTTTAATGAAGCACTGGTTAAGAGAATCAAAACCAATTATGATTTAGAAAAAGCACAAGCCATTTTAGAAGTTATGAATCATCTAGATGCCATAGACGAGTGGCATGTTATTTTCGACCAGAATTTTGTTGCACACATTTGCGACAGTATTTTTTTAAACAAACTGGACTACAAATCGGTTGTGGTTGCGCTCTACTATGTTTTAGTGAAAAACAACGCCGAGCAAAACATCGATTTTCTAAAAACCGACGACGAAATTTATGGCATGCTAAAATCGCTGCTAAGCCTTGATAAAATCAATATTTCCACCAAAAAAGACCAACTCGACACCATCAAAAACATGTTTATTGCCATCGCTAAAGATGTGCGCGTAATCATTGTTCGCCTGTGCATCGAGCAGGAAAAACTCAACTATTTAGGTGCTATGCAAGATAGCGAAATAGAGGATTTTATGAAGTCGTGCAACGATTTATATGCACCTGTTTCAGCAATGCTGGGAATGAGCCAAATCAAAAACAATTTCGAAAACGCAACCTTTAAATACTATAAACCAAAACTCTACACAGAACTAACGCAGGCGCTGGAAGATTATGTGGAGGAGCGTAACGACAACATTCAGATGGTTATCAAAAAAATCCGCCACGAAATTTCGCCACTTGTAAACAAATGCGAAGTTTATGGCAGGCAAAAACAACTTGCAAGCATTGCAAAAAAACTGATTAAGAAAAACATGAATGTGGACACCATTAAGGAAATCTACGGCAGAAATAACAATTTGGAAGTAATTGCAAAGGACGCAAACTTCAGCGAAATAACATTGTCGCACATTTTAGATGTGCTTGCAGTGCGCGTTATTGTAGAAACAGTGGACGAGTGCTATGCGGTGCTGGGTAAAATTTTTTCCATTTTCAAGCCTTTCGGAAACTATAAAGATTATATTTCCAACCCCAAGAAAAACGGTTATCAATCACTGCACACCGCAATAATTTTGGACAATGGCGATCCTGTGGAAGTGCAGATTCGAACATTCGAAATGCACAACTACGCAGAATACGGTTTTGCTGCACACTGGGCGTTTAAATCAAACAAAAAAGTAACTGAAAGCGACGCTAAAATAAACTATATTCGCTCAATTTTGGAACTCTACAAAGAAAAAACATCTGACGAACTGCTGGATATTTTGAAAACCGATGTATACGGCGGCAAGATTTTTGTGCAGTCTCCTATGGGCAAGGTTATGGAATTTCCCGAGGGCGCAACCACCATCGACTTTGCTTATGCCATTCACTCCGCCATTGGCGACAAATGCGTGGGCGCAAAAATAAACGGAAAAATGGTGCCGCTTAGCACCATGTTGAACAACGGCGATGTTGTGGAAATAATCACCAATCCATCCTGCAAAGGCCCGTCGAGAGACTGGTTGAAAATTGCAAAATCATCAGCCACAAAAAACAAAATCAATTCATTTTTCAAAAAACAAATGAAAGATGAAAACATAAAAAAAGGCAAAAGTATGCTGGAAGCGCAAATAAAGTTAAAGGGACTTAGCATGTCGCGCTTGTTAAAAGACGAGTTTTTGCAAGAATTGTTCGACCGTTATTCATTTAGTAACCTCGATGATATGTATGCTTCCATCGGCTATGGCGGCATCAACACCACACAAGTGCTTAATAAACTTGTGCGTCTTTATGACGATTATCGTGCGGAACACATGCAAAGCGAGCGCGAATTTTCAACAGATTCCAAAACTCCCGCAATATCCACAGGAAAAGTGCTGGTGCGCGGTTATAGCAACATGCTGGTTAAATTTGCAAAATGCTGCAATCCCATTCCCGGCGACGAAATTGTGGGCTATGTTTCCCGCGGAAAAGGCGTCACAATACATAGGGAAGACTGCAGTGCCATGGGTCAATATGAGTTCGACCGTCTAATCGAATGCGAATGGAACAAGGACGACAAAAGTTCTTTTGTGGCTTCCATTTGCGTTATTGTAGGAAATCAAACAGGCACGCTTTCAAAAATTTCCAAAAAAATTAACGACAGCAAAATAAATATAGTAGGCATCCACTCCAAAAATATAAACAACGATAAAGCACTAATTAATTTGAGTTTACAAATAAATTCCAAAGAGGAACTGGACTCAATTATGAACAAAATCAATGTTTTCAGTTTTGTTTACGAAGTTTATAGGGATAAATAATTATGTTGATAACCACAAATTTTCCAAAAGTTAAGATTGAGTTGCAAAATATTGTGAACCTATTTTTTGTTGCCGACAAGCAGAGCAATATAATCATAAATCATCACACAGAAAAGTTTGAAAATGTGATTCAAACCGACATCACATTTATTTACAACAAAAAAGTAATCAGCAAAACGCGTGTGGATGAAATCGATATTCCCAACAAATTCGAAAATAAATTCATTTTCCGATTTGCAAAACTATGTCTTTACGAAGTGCTGGTTACCTTTACCAAAAAGAAACAACCTTGGGGCGCGCTCACAGGAATCAGACCCACCAAAATATATTATGAACTGTTAAACGACTGCAATTTTGACTATGAAATTGCAACAAAAAAATTTATGAACGACTATTATGTTTCTAAAAACAGAGCCGCAATCATCGAAAAAATTGTGAAAAACCAAATAGAATCAGGCTACATTAAAGGTAAATTCCACTTTTATGTAAACATTCCGGTTTGTATGTCAAGGTGCTATTATTGCTCTTTTATTTCTAACACATTCGACAAATGCAAAGATATTTTAGATGACTATGTAGCCGCTTTAGTACTGGAAATTAAAGAGACTTGCAAACTGCTAAAATCCAAAAAAATTGCGGTAGAAACCATTTTTATAGGCGGTGGAACACCCACTTCGCTAAACGAAAAACAACTGGAAAAAATCTTTAAAGCACTGCCAAAAAATATTTCTGAGTTTACGGTGGAAGCGGGCAGACCCGACACCATAACTCAAGAAAAATTGCAGTTGTTCACAAAGTATAATGTTAGCCGAATTTGCATCAATCCTCAATCTTTTAACAACGAAACGCTTAAAAAAATCGGTAGAACACACAGCGCGGAGGATGTTGAAGAATCCTTCAAATTAGCGAGGAATTATAAATTTGTTATCAATATGGATTTAATCGCAGGCCTTGCGGACGAAAACAAAGCAACTTTTAAAAAATCGCTGCAAAAAACAATTGCTCTTGTTCCCGATAATATCACCGTTCACTCGCTTTCCACCAAAAATTCTTCTGTGTTAAAAACTCAACAATTGGAAACAATTAAAGATAAAGTGGCAAAAAATATGGTGGATTATTCTATTGAAAAATTGATAAACAGCGGCTACCGCCCATATTATCTCTACAAACAAAAATACACGCTCTCAAACTTAGAAAACATCGGTTATTTTAAAGATAACACTCCTTGTATTTTCAACATTGCCAGCATGGAAGATGCGTCGAGCATTATTGCCGTGGGCGCAAATGCAATAACGAAAATTTATTATGAAAATGAAAATCGCATTGAAAGGATTGCAAATCAAAAGAATTTGAAAGATTATATTGCAAAAGTAAACGACGCGATTGAGAAGAAAAAGAGCATTATTTTAGATTTTTAGTTGCAAAGTTTTGCTCTAACGCTTGTGCACAACAGAAATAAAAACCTTTAATCTATGGATTTTTTGTCTTATTTAATGGAATTATTTGTTAAATGTGTTTACAACCAATAATTATTGTGATATCATAGCAAAGTACCTGTTTCTAGGAGTTGTGTTGTTTTTCCGACGAACATCTTGGATACTGGCGAATTAAATAATTTGGAGGAAAAAATGATTAAAAAAGAAAAAAAACAAGGCATTATTAAAGAGTTTGCAAGAAAAGAAGGCGACACTGGCAGTAGCGAAGTGCAAATTGCAGTGCTTACTGAGCGCATTCGCGAACTAACCGAACATTTGAAAGTGAACAAAAATGACCAACATTCCAGAACTGGTCTAATCAAACTTGTTGGCAAAAGAAAAAAGTTGTTAAAATATCTTGAAAAGAAAAACTTAATATCATACCGCGAACTGAAAGCAAAATTGAATATTAGATAATTAATGAATATAAATAAAAAGCAATTTGCTATTTATTTATATTTTTTATGTTTATTTTAAGGAGAAGTAATGAATAATTTTAAAACCTACAAAACCACAATTGGAGATAGAGAGGTAACCGTTGAACTGGGAAAATACGCTTTTCAAACCAACGGACACTGTATTGTTAAATGTGGAGACACTGTTGTTATGGTAAACACAACCATGAACGAAAAAGCAAGAGAGGGCATGGACTATTTTCCGCTGAGCGTGGATTATGAAGAAAAACTATACGCTGTTGGAAAAATCCCAGGAGGCTTCAAAAAACGCGAGGGACGCCCAACTGATCAGGGCATTCTAACAAGCAGGCTGATAGACAGACCGCTTCGTCCGCTTTTTCCAAAAGGCTTTTTTAACGATGTAACTTTAGTGGCAACACCTCTTAGCATCGACCATAATGTGTCACCCGAACCGCTTGCAATGTTTGCAAGTTCGGTTGCCCTAAGCATAAGCGATATTCCATTTTCGGGTCCAACAGGCAGTTGCGAAGTGGCTTTAATTGACGGAAAATACTATATTAACCCAAGTGGCGAACAAAAAGAAAAAAGTTCTATCGACTTAAAAGTTTCGGGAACCAAAGACGCTATTTTAATGGTGGAGGCTGCCGCAAACGAAGCAAGCGAAGAACAAATGCTTCAAGGCATTATGTTTGCTCATGCTGAAATCAAAAAACAAGTTGAGTTTCAAGAAAAACTTATTGCTGAACTAAAAGTGGAAAAAAATCAAAACATTCAGTTTCATACCATTGACGAGCAACTAAAAAAAGATGTGAAAGAGTTCTCTTTTTCATTAATGCAAGAAGTTATGAAAAACTTTGTTAGAAAAGATCGTGACAAGGCAGAGGCAGATGCTACAAGCAAAATTTTGGAACATTTTTCCGAAATTTATCCCGATAATCTTTCTGACATTGAAGAAGTGCTATACTCCATAAAAAAAGAAATTATGCGAGAAAAAATCCTAAACCAAGGCGTTCGACCTGACGGCAGAGCATTGGATGAAATTCGACCAATCTGGTGCGAAGTGGGCATTTTGCCACGCGTTCATGGCAGTGCAGTGTTCACAAGAGGGGAAACGCAAGTGCTAACCACGCTTACCCTTGGCGGTCTTCGTGAAATTCAAATTTTGGACGGTATCGACGAGGAAGAAGAAAAAAGATATATGCATCACTACAACTTCCCAGCATATTCCACAGGCGAGGCTCGACCACTTAGGTCGGCAGGTAGACGCGAAATCGGGCACGGTGCGCTAGCAGAGCGGTCACTTATTCCAGTGTTGCCAAGCGAGGAAGATTTCCCTTATGCAATCAGAACGGTTAGTGAAGTGCTTAGTTCCAACGGCTCCACAAGTCAGGCAAGTGTGTGCGGAAGTTCGTTAGCGTTAATGGATGCGGGCGTTCCTGTTAATAATGCAGTTGCAGGAATTGCAATGGGTCTAATCAAAGACGAAAAGAGCGACAAAGTTGCAATCTTGTCAGACATTCAGGGCTTGGAAGATTTCCTAGGAGACATGGATTTTAAAGTTGCAGGTACCCAAAACGGTATCACTGCAATTCAGATGGACATGAAAATTACAGGTATTGATGAAAAGATTTTGAGAAGCGCTCTCGACAAAGCAAAAATTGGCAGAATGCACATTTTGGGCATAATGAAAGAAGTAATTGCTCAGCCTAGAGCATCGCTTAGCCCATACGCTCCAAAAATTATATCATTTATGATTGCGGCCGACAAAATCAAAGATGTAATTGGCTCCGGCGGAAAAATGATTAACAAAATAATAGAGCAAACTGGCGTGAAAATCGACATCACTGACGACGGAATGGTTTCCATTTTAGGTCTTGATGAAGAGATGAGCCAAAAAGCAAAAGCAATTATTTTGAGCATCACTGAAGATATTGAAGTTGGTTCTTCACACTCAGGCAAAGTTACAAGAATTTTACAATTCGGCGCATTTGTGGATTTAGGATTTGGCAGAGAGGGTCTAATTCACATCTCAAAACTTTCTAATAAAAGAGTGGAAAAAGTGGAAGATGTGGTTAAAATTGGCGACACTGTTGAAGTTACAGTTATCAAAAATGAAAAAGGCAAAATCGACTTAAAACTTATTGGTGTTTTTAAAGATTAATATTTCTGAAAAATTTAATTTGAAATATTTGATTAAATAATAAATAGATATTAAAAAAATTAAATATTTTTTTTAATAATAAAACAATTAATTTAAAATATCTATATCTATACGATTAATTAAAAATTATAAAATAATTAATAAAAATTTTTTATGGTATTACTTTAAAACAATTAATGGTTTTTAATAAAGATAATTAAAAAACAATCAAAGAAACAATATAAGACAATGCAAAATGGTTTGTTTTAACAAATTTCTTAAAAAAGAAACAATCCAACTACCATTGTCTTTTTTTGTTTCAAAACTCTAAAAAACAAGCATTAATTCAAATTCAATACAATAGTTTTATCATAAATTAAAGCAAATATATCATATATACTACTATATATTAAAATTAGATTTTAATTGTAATTTTAATTATATTTAGATGTAATTAAATTCAATTTAGTTTAATTTAAGTTTTAAAAAAATCGTGAGAAGATGTGAAAATGAAAAGAATTATTTTTATTAAACCAAAAAACAAGAAAAATTTTGCCGAAAATCTAGCCACAATAGTTATAGTAACTATGCTGCTAGTGCTTTATTTTTCCGCCATAAACACCAACGCAATTTCAGTGTTCAACTATAAAAATAATGATGTAATATACAATGGAAAACGCGACAGTAAAAATGTCTCACTCATGTTTAATGTCTATTGGGGAACGCAATATATTCCTGAAATTTTAGATGTTTTAGATAATTTTAATGTTAAAACCACATTTTTCGTTGGTGGTGTTTGGGTGAAAAAAGAAGTTGAAACACTAAATGCAATAATTGAAAGAGGGCACGAAATTGGCAATCACGGCTATCGCCACTCCGATCAGGACAAACAAAACTACAATGGAAACTACGAAGAAATTTTTGAAACGCATAAACTTGTGCTGGATACTTTTAACCTAATGATGAATTTGTTCGCGCCGCCCAGCGGGGCATATAATTCTTCCACCTTGCAAGCGGCCAAAGATTTAGGCTATGTTACCATAATGTGGAGTAAAGACACTATCGACTGGCGCGATAAAAATGAAACTCTCATTTTCTCTCGTGCCACAAAAAATGTGATTGGTGGCGATTTAATACTCGCTCATCCCACAGAAAAGACACTTTTATCACTGCCATCCATTTTGGAATACTACAAATTACATGGTCTTGCTGCCACAACTGTTACAAACTGTCTATAAATATGTTGCACTCTTCCTCTATATTTAGTCATAATTTTGTTTTTGTCTCAATAAATATTTTTACTTAAAAAATCAAATATGTTATAATTATTTAGTGAGTTTTCTTGGGAGAGAGAAAAGTGGCAATTTATCCTAGCAACAGCACATCAATAAAACAAAAAATCGCGTCCAAAAAACAAAAGTTAGGGCTGTTTTTTGTTGTGTTTTTTTCTTCCATGCTCTTTAACCTTTTGTTTGAGTTTATGTCTTTCATAAACAAAATTTTCCTAGGCGTGTTCGGACTGTCAACCTATGCTATATTTCTATTCTTCATAGGGCTTGGCATCCTTTTATTTTTAAACAAAAAAATAAGCATTTCCAAAACCGCTATTATATTGCTGGTAGTTGCTCTTTTTTCCATAGTTGCGCTGCTTCACATCGCGACCACTGCCGAGCATTTCACCACTTTTTCTGAATATTTAACCTATTGCTATAATTATAAGATGTCTGCCGGCGGCGCGCTAACAGGCTTTTTTGTGTATCCCATTTACTTTGTGATGCATTTAGTTGGGGTTTATGTTTTCTATGCTTTGGTTTTGGTGGTGTTAATAACAGTTATTCTCGATTATTTTTATACCAACAACAAAAACTACAAAAGCGTGGAGGATTTAATCACCACCATCGACAAAGAACGCTTTTCTGCACTTAACGATATAAAAAATCCGTCTGCTGTCATAACTCCAAACATGCTGCCAGCCAACAACAGCGACAGTATTTTTATTAAAGATGAAATAGATAACGACGATGTTGCTCAAAAAACTTTCACATCAAACAAAGATAAAGACAAAATCAAACGCCTGCTGGGATTAAATAATGACGAAGAGGAAGAGAACGAGCGTCAAATTGAAGAGGAAAACAAGGAGAAAAAACGCGAGCGCATCATAGATTCTTTTACTTTGCAGGATAACAAAAAGAAAAATCGCCCCGAGAAAATTATTCACATTGAAGACGAAATGGACGCAAGTCCCATTCACACTCCGTTTGATATAAAACCCGAAAAAGTGCTGTCTGAGCGTGAGCGAAAAAACCTTGATTTTGTTAAAATGTTGCGTGGTGAAATGCCACAAAGTCCAAAACAAGAACCTAAAACTTCAATATATAATGACAATAGCAACCAAATAAAACAAGATTTTGATTATAATCCTTATGAACATAACGAAGAAATGAATGAATTTGGCAGAGAATCTAACATGCAAGATTTTTCTTCTTTTGATGCCCCTTCTGAATTTCGAAATCAGCAAAATAATTTTGATAACAACTATAACAACAATTATGAAGATGGTCATAATAACGCAATGAATAATTCCAACTATTTAGATAAGAACAACCGAAAAAACTATAATAATAAAAATATGGGGAGTGGCGCAAATTACAATAATTCTCAAAAAGATGGTGGTTTTAACGCGCCCAATAATATGTACCAAAATTCTAAAAACCCCCAAAATGATTATAAAAATCACAACTTCAATCAATCTTTTACGCCTGCGATTGTTAATGGAATGCAGCAAAACAATCAAAATGGATATAACAACGAGAACGGTAACTTTGATATTTACGACAATAATTTAACGCTGAAATCCTATGAAAAAAATAAAGTTGGCTTAATTTCTAACCTTGATAAATCAAATAATTCTTTTAAATCTACATCAATGCCTGCAAGGGCAAATGAGTACTATTCTGGCAAAGTGAATGAAAATAGGGTAGAGCCAAAAGGCAAAACATTCGAGCAAATAAAAATAATTCCGCCCAACGAAACCATTAAAAAAGCCAAATACACCAAGCCTCCAAAATATATAAAACCGCCTATCAGTTTGCTAAATGATGTGCAAAACAAGGTGGATGTAGATGGCGAAGACTATCAGTTGAAGGCGGAAATAATTGAAAACAAACTAAAGAGTTTCAGAATTCCTGCCACCGTTCACACTATCACAAAGGGCCCAACTTTTACTCAGTTTGAAATGCAAATGCCTGCTGGTATTCCAGTTAAAAAGATTACAAGTTACATCGACGACATCGCAATGGAATTGGAAAGTGACGGTAAAATCAGAATAGAAATCCCCATTCCCGGCAAAAATGCTTTTGGAATTGAAGTGCCTAACAAAGTGCGCGACATTGTGGGTTTACGAGAAGTGCTGGATTCCTATTCTTTTCAAGGCAGCAAGTCGCCCCTAACAATTGCACTAGGAAAAGACATTTCTTCCTGCCAAGTTGCAAAACTTGAAAAAATGCCACATTTGTTGGTTGCAGGTGCTACTAACAGCGGAAAAAGCGTGTGTCTGAACGCTCTAATTGTTAGTTTGCTCTACAAATCGGGCCCGGAAGATGTGCGATTGCTGTTGATTGATCCTAAGAGGGTGGAGTTTACAATGTATAACAATTTGCCGCACTTGCTCGTGCCAAATGTTATCACTGAACTTGACAAAACGCTAAAAGCGCTTGACTGGTGTGTGAACGAAATGGAAAGAAGATTTATTCTGTTTTCCAACTCCAAAGCGCGAAATATTACTGAATATAATTCTATGCAAGATGTGCAAAATGGACTTTATGAAAAACTGCCATACATTGTGATAATCATTGATGAGTTGGCGGATTTTATGGTGCAAGCCAAAAAAGACATGGAAGAGCGCATAACCAGACTGGCTGCAAAAAGTAGGGCGGCGGGTATTCATTTGGTGTTGGCAACTCAGCGCCCTAGCGTTGATGTTATTACGGGGCTTATAAAATCCAACCTGCCAACTAGAATTGCTTTTATGGTCTCTGCAGGAGTGGACAGCCGAACAATTCTCGACCAAGTGGGCGCAGAAAAGTTGTTGGGTAAGGGCGATATGCTTTATTCTGCAAGTGATTCGTCTGAAATGCCGCGTATTCAAGGCGCTTTTGTGGATATTAATGAAGTGGAGAGTGTTGTGAATTTTGTTAAAGAAAATAACCCTGCAATGTGGGATGAGTCAATTGAAGACGCCATGTTTAATGACAAAAAAGGCTTCGACGCATCATCGGGGCTGGACGATGATTACGATGTATATCTTAAAGACGCCACTCGCAACGCCATTCGTGCCAAAAATATTTCTGTTAGCGCGGTGCAAAGAATGTTTGGGGTGGGCTATCCGCGCGCTGGCAAAATAATCGACCAAATGGTGAGGCTGGGCTTTATTTCCGAACCCGATAATAAAAACGCCCGCGTCATTTTTGTAACTCAACAAGAATTTGAAGAAAAGTTTGGAGAAGATTTGTAGATGACTAGTGTACTATTAGATAAAAAAGTTGGGTTTATCAGCCTTGGATGTGACAAAAACAGGGTGGACCTAGAAAAAATTATATTTCAAATTAAAAGTTCGGGATTCACAATTGTTACAGACATTGAAACTGCTAATATAATTGTGATTAACACCTGCTCTTTTATTAAACTTGCAAGGGAAGAGAGCATAAAAAATATTTTGGAATGCGCGGAGTATAAAAACAGGGCTAATTTAGAAAAAATCATTGTGACGGGCTGTATAAACGAAATGCAATATCGTGACCTTGCTACAAGTTTGCCCGAAGTTGATGCATTTATTAACATAAAAGATAACAATAAAATTGTCAAAACAATTTATAATCTATATAATATAGATAGCGTGGAAGATGAGTACGCCCCAAATTTTGGTCGCGTAACTACAACGCAATACTATTCTTATCTAAAAATTTCCGACGGCTGCAACAATTTTTGCACATATTGCACCATTCCGTTTATTCGTGGTCGCTACAGCAGTGTGCCAATTTCCGAATTGGTAGCAGAAGCAAACTCACTAGTGGACAACGGCATCACAGAACTGATTTTGGTGGCTCAGGATGTCACGCGGTACGGCACTGACTTTGCCGATAGCACAACACTAGTAACGCTAATTCGGCAACTATCAAAAATTAAAAAACTGAAATGGATTCGCTTGCTTTATTGCTATCCTGAAAGTATCACAAAAGATTTGATTTACGAAATTCGAGATAACCAAAAGGTTTGCAAATATATAGACATGCCCATTCAGCACATCAGTAACCGTATTCTAAAAGAAATGAATAGGAGAGGCACGAGCGAAAAAATTTGTGCTGTGATTGAGGATTTGCGAAAAAACATTCCAAATATCACAATCAGGTCCACCTTTATTGTTGGATTTCCCGGAGAAGATGAGAGTGATTTTAACAGCATTTGTGAGTTTTTGAAAACTTATAAATTAAACAATGTGGGATTTTTTACTTACAGTAGGGAAAAGGGCACCAAAGCATACGATTTAAAGCCGCAAATTCCAAAATTAGTTAAAGATAAAAGGCTAAAAATTGCGTCAAAAATTCAACATGATGTGGCAATTGAACACAATTTAAGTTTGATTGGCAAAACAATCGAAGTGCTGGTAGAATCAAAAACCGATAATTTAGCGTTTACAAGAAGTCAACACCATTGTCCCATTGTTGACGGAATGGTTATAATGGAAAAAAATGTGGACAATATTACTCTTGGTAATTATTATAAAGTTATAATTACAGATATAAAAAATTATGATATTAAAGGAGAAATTATTGATGAAAAACTTACCTAATAAAATCACAGTTACAAGAATTTTATTGCTACCGCTAGTTATTTTCTTTTATTTTGCATCGTTCATTCCTGCCGGTCGTCTAATTGCATTCATCATCTTTGCTGTTGCTGCCTTGACTGACTTTTTGGATGGATTTATTGCAAGAAAAACCAACCAAATCACTGAACTTGGGATTTTTCTAGACCCAATTGCAGACAAACTGTTGGCAACCACTGGCCTTACTTTGCTTATTATTTCGCACACCGTGCCTCCTGTTCTTGCTGCAATTTTTATGTTTGTTATGGTGTTGAGAGACTATGTTGTAACTGGACTTCGCCAACTTGCGCAAACAAAAGGTGTTATTATTGCTGCAGATAAAACTGCTAAAATTAAAGCAAACTTTCTTTACTTCACCCTTTGTTTAGGTTTATTTATCTCATACTTCAACTCGCTTCCAACCACAACGAGCGATTTTGTTAACACTTCAAACATTATTTTCTATGTGTTAATTGGTATTACTGGAGCGCTGATTGCACTGTCTGGAATTGTGTATATCACAAACAATTTCACAGTTTTTAAAGATAACAAAAATACAACAAAAAATTAAGTTTTCACATGAGAGTATCTTACATCACTGTAAACACCAATATTTTGTTAGGAAAAGAACAAGATAATATTCTTTCATTTCTGTCCAGAAAATTGCTAGAAAATGGCGTTACCATTAGCAAGTCTATTTCCACCTCCATGACCGCAGAAAAAATTAAAGAAGCGCTTTCCGTCTGCATGGACAATTACATTTTCATTATTGGAGATAGCACCTCGGCCAGAAACTATCAAATCAAAAACATATTGTCTCGTTTTTTTGGCGCAACCTACACGCAAAACCAAGCCGCAATTGCTCATATCACAAACTATTATAAGCGCTGTAATATGCAATTTCAATTGGAGAGTGAAGGCGAATTTTATTTGCCTGTGGGTGCAGAACTATTAAAAAGTAATTCCTCAGTAGAGCAGGGATTCTATTTTGTTGCCGATAAAACTTATGTTTTTTTGCCCAGCAATGTAAGGGCGGTGGAAGATATTTTCAACAATCAATTGTTGCCACTACTCATCAAAGATGTTAGAGCGGTTTATCAATTGGTACACATCAAAACTTTTGGAATTTCAGAAAAAGATGTTTTGACATCTATTCAGGAATTGATTCAAAATAAATATAAGATATTTATTACAACTTATGCCGACAATTTAGATGTGACAATTCTTTTAAGATACAATAAAAACATCGATAAAAACATCCTTCAGGCATTTGTTTCAAATATTTATGAAAAACTTAAAAAACATATTTATAGCAATGAAAATATATCACTTTATAATCTGGCTTTTGATTTACTTAAGATTGCAGGCAAAAAACTAGCCATTGCAGAAACCATTTCGGGTGGATTTTTAACAAATAAATTTTTGTCATGCAACCCAAAAACTCATTTGCATTTCACAAAATCAATTGTAACGAACAATATTGATTCTTTAACAAAGGTTTTTGATGTCAATAAATCCATAATCTCTCAGCACGGACTTGTGAGCGTTGAGGTGGCGTATGAAATGTCTGCAAATATGCTTGAAAAGTCGGAGGCAGATTTGGTGGTTTCCACTTGCGGCGAATGGGGGGTTGACATAAATAACGCAACCCAACTTGTGTGTTATATTGCAGTGGGTGACCATGACGGCATTCATGTTTACAAAAATACTTACTCAGGCAACTATGAAGCGGTTATAGACAACATTTCAAAGAGCGCAATGTTTTATTTAATTAAAAAAATTAAGCAAAAAGATTTGTTTTTTTCTCAAACTGTTGTATAATACTATTGTAGAACAAATGTTTGAATTTGATTTTAAATTAGCGCGCATTAATCTTTGTTGAATTTTTAACTTTTTTAACAAATGCACAACTAAAAGCGTTGTTAAAAATTTGAAGTTATAAAAAGCTTATCAAACAAAAAATAAAAATATTGGAGAAAATTCATGGATGAGGCAAAGAAAAAATCGTTAGAACAAGCCATTTTGCAAATTGAAAAACAATTTGGTAAAGGTTCTATCATGAAATTAAGTGAAGGCGCAAATCAGGTTGTTGAGGTGATTCCAACAGGATGCTTAACACTGGATTTCGCGCTAGGTATTGGAGGCATTCCAAGAGGCAGAGTGGTGGAAATTTATGGGCCGGAGAGTTCGGGTAAAACCACCGTTACCTTACACATGTTAGCAGAAGCACAAAAACTAGGTGGCGCTGCTGCGTTTATCGATGCAGAGCACGCTCTGGATCCATCATATGCCAAAAAACTTGGTGTAGACATTGACGAACTTTATATCAGCCAACCCGATACTGGCGAACAAGCACTCGATATTTGCGAGGCTTTAGTGAGAAGCGGGGCGATGGATATAATCGTTATCGATTCAGTTGCAGCATTAACACCAAAAGCAGAAATAGACGGGGAGATGGGAGACAGTTTTATTGGAACTCAGGCTCGTTTGATGAGTCAGGCACTGAGAAAATTAACGGGAATTTTGAGCAAATCAAAAACTTGCTTGGTTTTTATCAACCAACTTAGAGATAAAATTGGAGTTATGTATGGCAGCCCTGAAACCACAACAGGCGGAAAGGCGCTTAAGTTTTATTCCAGTGTGAGATTAGACATCAGAAAAGCAGACACCATTAAAGACGGAACTGATATTATTGGAAATAAAACCAAAATAAAAGTTGTTAAAAACAAAATGGCACCTCCTTTTAAAGTTGCTGAATTTGAAATATTATTTGGGTTTGGCATAAATAGAGAGGGTTCATTAATTGACATGGCAATAAATTTTGATATCATTCAAAAGAGTGGTTCATGGTATAGTTATAATGGTGAAAAAATTGGTCAGGGAAAAGATAATGTTTCTATATTTCTAAAAGAAAAACCTGAAATATTTAAAGAAATTGAAAAGCAAGTAAATGAAAAAATGAAAATCTAAAAATGTTTCATATTACTATTAAAATAAACTCATATCAAAATAATAATTTAAAAAGTATTATTTTTGCTTAATAAAAATGTCAAAACGATAAGTTTATCTTTTTCTAAATAAAATACTGATTTTACTTAATGCAAATAACAAATCTATAACTC
>CAYJCT010000005.1:0-13886 GCA_964368745.1 uncultured Christensenella sp.
CTAAAAACAGGTTTGACTCTTTTGTTAAAATAGTTTCGTAAAAATTATATTTATTCGTGAAATTAATTACGCATTGTTCTATATTCATAATCAAATTTCTCTAAACTTTGTTGTTTTTATACAAAAGAAATTCCCCCACCACTAGTACCGACAAGTGAAAAATCATTGGTTAAATTTTCACCTGTTATTCCCACAACGGCTACCAATATTGTTCCTTCAATAACTTCGTAGTCAATATTGTTTAAAAAACCAGACTCAAATGTCAGTTCTGGAATCATAGTACCTGTTCCTGTATATGACGACATTTCACACATAGTTTCGGGAATTATATGAAAAATTTTAGTGGCAGTATCTAAACTTGCAAGAACTACAAAAGGTGTTATAATTCCTCCTGCTTCTAAATCAAGTTCATAAACATTTCCAAATTCATAGTGTATATTTTCAATGGTAAAAGTTCTTGGTGCCACAAAAAAGTTATAGTATTGCTCGGAATTGAGTGGAATTATAATGCCAGCTAACCAGTCCGCTGGCTGAACTGTCACTTCAGCTCCAACACTGGAAGAAAATCCAACAAAATTTACTTGAGTTGGAACTCCGGCTGCATTAACACCTGCATCTAACGGATATTTAGAAAACGGTATGAATCCTGAGCCTATTCCACTTTCACCTGTTGCTCCTGTTTCCCCTGTTTCACCTGTTGCTCCTGTTGCTCCTGTTGGGCCAGTTTCTCCCGTTATTCCCGACTCTCCTTGAATACCCTGCAACCCAGTTGCTCCTGTTTCCCCTTGAATACCTTGTGGACCTGTTGCTCCTGTTTCCCCTGTTTCACCTGTTGCACCAGTAGGGCCAGTTTCTCCCGTTATTCCAGACACTCCTTGAATGCCCTGCAACCCTGTTGCTCCTGTTTCCCCTTGAATACCTTGTGGACCTGTTGCCCCTGTTGCTCCTGTTGCCCCTGTTGGACCAATTAATCCCCCACCTGATCCAGTTGGACCCGTTGGACCAATTGGACCCCTTGGACCTCTCGGACCAGTTGGTCCTTTTGCTCCCACAAGACACCGGCAAGGGTTGCATGCGCAAATGTCACAGCAAGAATATTGTGAACCACATTTATTAAAAAAACTCATAAAAGTACATCCTTTTTTTCTGTATGCATATAACTTATCTATCAAAACAGCCATAGTGGTAAATAAACGCACTGTCAATATTTTAAAATAAAACACTTTTTCTTATTTGTTACTAAAGCACACTTTCATATTTCTAAATAATTGAGATAAAGTTCCAAGAGGCGCTAATAAATTACAATAGATAAACTTTAAAATCGATGAAAGCCCCTTTTGATAGTTGTTGCTATTTACACTTGTTTCATAATATGTAAACGCGGAAAAAAATGATAATTTTTTATTACCATACAACAACAATATAAAACAATTTATTTACTATACAATACCGTTTTAGTCTCAATACTTTTAACAAAAACATTTATACAAACAGCATAATAATTTTTTTAATTATCTAACAAAACTCTAACAAATAAGTTCAATTTCACGAAAAGATGAAATAACTTGTATTAACTTGACTTAGGGTATGAAAAGGTATTAAAATAACTTTAAACCATCAGTTTGATGCGGTTTACAGGTGCTTTCAAATGATTTGGACTTACTTGAAATAACCCAAAATTGCTTGTTTCCACAAAACTTGAAAACCGCCACTGTGAAAGCATCCTGGGATTCGAATCACTCTCCGCCAAAAAGCAACCGCGTTTGAACTCCCGCCTAATATACTTTTTATAAACAGTGCGGTGTGCATTATGTTTAAAAACAAAAAGAAAAAGAGTTATAAAATGGAAGAAAAAGAAAAGTCAGAGTTGGCAAAAAGGTTATTAAACACCGACAGTGTTAAGAGTTTTTCTATTGATGAAATAAACGCTGATTATTTTGTTGGTTGGGACTATTCTCGTGATGTAGCGTGGCGTGGTGCTATGGTTATCATCGGTGATGACGGAAATTATTTATTTTGTGGAATTTCTAGTTACCCCTTTGAGTTTTATGTTGAAGAATACAAAAAGGGCAAAAGAAGTAACATGAAATAGAGGTTCAGACGCACTCTCCACCATAAGAGAATTGTACGAAATTTTTTCCATCAAAGAGATACAAAGTAAAGGAAAAAGACTTATGAAAATTTTAATTGGCACAAAAAATCCGGGAAAAATTGAAGGAGCTAATAAAGCCTTTTCAAGATATTTTCAAGATGTGGAAATAACTGGAATTGCCGTTTCTTCTGATGTGAGCGAGCAACCTTTAAACGATGAAATATTTTTGGGAGCTAAAAACAGAATTAAAAATTTAAAGGAATTTGCAAAAGAGAATAAAGTATATGCCGATTTTTTTGTTGCTATAGAATCAGGAATTACAAACAAATTGGGCAGATGGATGATTGTGAATATCGCCGTTATTGAAGACAATAAAAAATTTGAAAGTTTTGGTATGAGCCCTGGTTTTCCGGTGCCACAGAAATATGTAGAAGACATTATTAAAACAGAACTTGGGGTTGTTCTCGATAAAATTTTTGAAAAAACAGACATGGCCAAAGGCAAGGGAGGAATAAATTCGTTGACACACGAAGAAATTTCCAGAATAGACTTAACAGAGTATGCCTTTATTATGGCATTAACCAAATATATAAATGGCGCTCTTTGGAGCGATTAAAATATATTTCAAACGATACATTTTTTAAAAAAACCAAGAGTACTACGCTCTTGATTATTATTATTTAATATAATTAGTTTTTTAAACGATATAAACAAAAACCTTTCTTCAAAAATTTTATTTTATCATTGATATTTTTTTCTGACTGTTGTAATATACTAGTATTAGATGTTGTAAGGGCAGTGTTGGCTGTTTGGTTGGGAGTTTTAACACTATCAACTACTTGCACATCTTTTTTTGTTTTATATGCACTTTAAATAACAATATTCTTAGCCTTACTGTTTGGTATCGCTTCAGCAACAAAATATGTTCCATTTATTCGTTTGTTAATAATAGTTACTTTTGCATTAGTGTTATCAGAATTCATTTCCATAGCACTATTATTATTTGCTAATTTCATATCATCATAAGTCTCTAATATATATGGTAATCTTGCAATGTCCTCAATATCTCTCATTGAGTTGTCATGTTTACCATTTTCACCGTGCCTAATTTTAATATGTTTTATAGTACTTGGTCTTAAATAAATACTATAATCGCTTGTATCAATTTCTGTTAAATTTTTAATTTGTCTAATTTCCTCATTAGTTGGATTTGATATTTTTAAGTTTGCAGTATAACCATTTTCTACTTTTTCAATATAATTTAAAATATTCTCATCAATTGCGTTCTTGTACTCTTTTTGAGTTATACCATCCTTAAAAGAAAATTTGAGAACATTGTTCTGCATATCAACACCCCGTCCATTGCCTTTTTATACAATTGTTCTGCTTTTTGTAAGAATGTTTGCAATTCTTGTTCGCTTTTCGTAAGCGATTTTTTGTTTTTTAAACCTTGCAATTTTTCTTTTATCCAGTTCCATAAACGCTTAAAAATGTTTGGCTTATCTTAAGCAAGCCTGTTGATACTCTCTTGATTGTCAAACATTTCGCTTGCATATTGCGCGACTGGTTGATAGACTTACTATTCTTGTTTTAGTTATAGTTTTATTTTCAACTAAATCGATCATAAACCCTGCTTTCTATGGTGATGTTGCAACCAAACTAAATGTTGCCAAATCCTCCGTTAAAGCAACTGTTTTGTTAAATATGCAAATTTTAACAATAATCGGCTATGTTGGTTTAGCAGCGACTGTTGCATATTTTGGGTATAACTTATACATTTATTTTAAAAACAAAACAGCAAAAAAAATAATTGGTTTATTTCATGTTGTTATTTTCGCCCTTGTTCGTATATTGAACACAACTATCCACATCTAAAAAAGCCTAAAATTTTCAGGCTTTTTTTTGTGAAACAAACTACACGCAATGCGAGTGAGAGAGGAAAACCTTATCGATATGCTATAGACAAAAAATCACACTTTTGCAAGAGTTTCAGAATGAAGTTACACCTTGAGATGCACGCATAAGTAAAAGGGCTTAGCCCGCATATAAAAAAACCCACCTTTTAAGTGGGGATATTTATTTGAATTTTGGGCATTGCATTGTTTTTATAATTGTTTTTATAATGGCAAATCTTTTTTGTTAAAGCGCCAAATTGCCGTTAAGTAACCCACCGCTCCAATCACAACAAGGATTGCAAGTTTCCAAATGAAAGCAGATGTTCCGTCGAGAATTGACCCCGTATCAAAAAAGTATGTTATGGTGGTAAAGTTAAACAAATTCATAGCATCCATGCGCACCAATGCAGGAATTGCAGGAGATCCAAACAAGCCTAAGATTGTTGCAACCAAGAAATACATGCTTATTCCACCGCCAATTGCAATTGAGTGTTTGCTGCGATTGAACCACGATGACGCGAAAAAGCAAATACCCGAAAAAGCAAAAAGCGTAACAAACAAGCCAATATTGAGATAAATCATTTGTGCATAAGAAATTGAACTTGCTCCAATTGCGGCAAGCGTTATAACTCCCGTGGCGGCAGTCATAACACACATTAACAACAAAGATAAAACTAAAAACGAAATTTGAGTGATAACAACAGATTTTCTTTTGGTAGGAGTGGACAGCACATAAGCCATAGAACCACTGTCTACCTGCCCTGCGATTAAAGAATTTGAAACGATAATTATATATATTACAGGTAGCAATAATCCCGCAATTTTAAAAAATATTGACCCCGTCATCAACTTGGCTAAATCTAATGTTCTCATGTCTTCTAGACTCGTTTTAACATTTTCTTCAAACCCATCAATTAAACTAAGCGACAGGGTACCAATCAAATCATCAACTTCCACCGTCTCCAATTCACTTAATTTTTTGTCGGGATATCGAACGAAAAGTTGCGCGCGAAAGTTTATTATGCTGTTTTCAGCCACAGTTTCAATTCTGTCTCTTGAAAAATCATATTCCAAAAGTTGCTCCGCCATAATTTCGCCAATACTCAGCGAGATAATGTTGGTGGCAAAAACATCTGCCTCATACTGTGTTTGCTCACTATACGAAAGCATCCAACTTTTAATTAAATTTGCAATCATGTCCGCTTCGTCTTCCCCGTACGCATTCACCACTTTAGCGTATATTCCATCTGTTATCATGTTGGTCAACATAAGTTTTGCAACCTTTCCACTGGTAAGCGAACCATCATTTCCGTATGCATAAAACATGAGAATGCTTTCTGCAACAGCCTTTTGTTCAACATCCGCAATACCTGCTGTTATTTCGTTTATTGCAGCATGTTTTTCTTCATCAGTAGGATTGTCATTCCCGAACAGCATCATGTCATAGGCAGAAATTAAGTCTGCGCAGGTTTGTGTAAATGCATCAATTTGATTGTCATAACTTTCCAACGCAGTGCCCGTCATATAGTAAAAACTCATGGATGTTTTTTCAATTTCCGATTCAACCACATCTTCCACAAACACATTGCTTAAAGATCCCATTACGCTGTTAATAGAATTTCCACCCACCACACCTAATATTATGCCCAGCATAAAACAAGTGGCAACAGTAATAACCAACCAACTAACCCAGTTGGCTTTTGCGGATTGTTTAAATAGCGGCTTGCTAAAATACATCATACATTCTCCTTTTTCCATGCTGTTAAAACATTCTTAAAATATTTTTCCAAAGTATACTCAACTTCTGCTAAAAATTTTACATTAAACTGCTGCAAATCTTTAAACAAATTATTTATTTTGTCTTTGGACACTTCAATTGTCACCTGAAAATATTTTTCTTGATCACGAACTATTTTATAGTTCATCTTTTTAAAAGTTATGTAATCTTTTTGATTGTTAAATTCAATTTTAAATTCTTTTTCCGGTCTGTTTTTAATTAATTTCACATCTGCAACATCCACAATTCTACCATCGTAGATTAGCGCAACACGATCACAAAGTTGTTCAATTTCACTGTATAAGTGGCTGCTCATTACAATGGTTTTGCCTTTTTTTCGCTCTTTTTGAACAACATCAATAAAAGAGAGTCTCATAAGCGGATCCAGTCCAGTGGACGGTTCATCCATTATCAGTATTTCAGCGTTATTCATCAGTGCTTCCACTAAAGCGGTTTTTTGTTTCATTCCTTTGCTCATGCGTTTTAAATTTGCCGACAAATCAATTTGCAAAATATGCACCAATTCTTTGGCGTACGACAAATCAGACACGCCCAAAAATTCAGCCTGACTTCTAATGAAATTCGTGCCGCTTCCAATATCAGGAAAAGCAATTTCCCCCGGAACATAACCAATATGTTTTTTTATTTTATGCGATTCTTTCCATGCATCCATTCCATTAACTAAAATACTGCCGTCTGTTGGTTTTATAAACCCCATAATGTTTCGAATTAATGTTGTTTTGCCTGCTCCATTTGCGCCCACCAAACCCAAACTTTCGCCTTTGTTGACAGTAATATTTATATTAAAAATACCTCGGCCGCCTCCATAATCTTTCGTCAGATTGTTCACCGATATTATTTCACTCATAGCGTGCCTCCAAAGTCTTTGTTTCCCACATAATAACTCATAAAATAGTCTTCAAGGGTTTCTTTTAAATGAGTAAAATGCGAAACTTGATAAAAAGATAGTTCTTCAATAACATGGTTTATTTTTGCGTCATCACACTTAAATAAAACATCCAAATTGTAGGGGTCGGACGACACAATGGATAAATAATCAGATTTTTTATTTTTACTTAAAAAAGAGTTGCAGTCTTTTTTTGTTTTAAAACTTGCCTTATAAGACTTGAGAGTTGCATGTTTCAAATCATCCGCGATAAACTCTGACACAATGTGTCCATCTTTAATAATGGCAATTCTGTCACAAGTGGTGTCAATTTCATTAAACAAATGAGAAGACAGCATAATAGTTTTGCCTTCTTTTTTCTTTTGTTTAATCAATTTAACAAAAACATCCTGCATTATTGGATCTAAACCGCTTGTAGGTTCATCTAAAATCAAAATGTCTGGATCTCCCATAAACGCCGCCACAATGGCAAGTTTTCTTTTGTCGCCCAAACTCATATATTTGGTTTCGTTGCTGGGATCAAGTTTAAACATTTGTAAGAGTTCCCTCATAAATTTGTCCGATGTTATACCTTTCATTTTCATCATCATGTCAATAAACTGCCAGCCCGTCAATCCATCAGGTAGTGCAATTTCGCCGGGTATGTATCCCACAGATTTCAAAATTTCTGAGTAATTTTGAAAACAGTCCAAACCAAAAATGCGAACATTTCCCTTATCTGGTTTTGAAAATCCCATTAGATGTCTAATTGTTGTGGACTTCCCAGCGCCGTTGGGCCCCAAAAAACCATATACTTCACCTTCGTTTATTTGAAATGAAATATTAAAAACACCCCGTTCGTGCCCATAATCTTTGGTGAAATTAGCTACTTCTATAAGTGGCATATTTTTCTCCTGCTATTATACATCTGTATAGTTTTGTTGACTGTTGTACTATTATATGATATTATTTCAAATAAAACAAGTGCGATAATTTTACAGAATTTATATTTTATTTACTTATGTATACAAACAATTAAAGTTGTCTAAAAGGTTGGTGCAAATGGAAAAAAAGGAAGATTTAAGAATAAAAAAAACACGCAAACTATTAACATTGGCGCTGTTTGAACTACTAGAAAAAACACCCTTTGAAAAAGTAAGCGTTGTTGATATATGTGAAAAGGCAATGGTGCATAGAGCAACTTTCTATGCTCATTTTGAAGACAAATATCATCTGATAACTTATATAATTAATGAAATCATGGAGGATTTGTTTAACAAAACGGTTGCTGTAACTAACATCAATTCAATCAAAGAAATATATTTAACATTGATTAAAGTCACTCTTGATTATATTGAAAAAAATGAAACAACCTTTAATGCAATTCTAAATAATAACTCAACAGAATCTATATTTGGCATTGTTTTAAACGCCACAAAACGCAGCATTTTGTATTTCATTGATAAATTTAAAATAAAAAAAGATTTGGTAATTCCTTTTGATGTATTCCTTGATTTTTTTTCAGGCGGAATTGCAAATCTTGCATTAAACTACATAAAACATTCAAAAAAATATTCCACTGACAAATTAATAACTTATTTAGATACGATGTTTGATGAAAAAATTTTTATCAATCTAAAAGATCATAAATAAAATTTTCAGATTTCTCGATAGCATTGGGTTTGCCAAATTCAGCATAATCTCCACGAATTAAGCAACTTAATCCACCACAAGCATATCATGCAATTAGTTTGCCCTTTCTTCCAACTTCTTTCATTTTGCCCTTTTTATCATAAACATATTATCGCGTTTTACGGTATTATTGTTGATTTTTTAAGCAATACAAGAAATGAGATTTGTTGCGTAGAAACGAGATTTGTTACATGGTCACTTTTTGAATACAATATATTTCATCTTTGACCAGTGGATTATTAAGTTTTTTAATTCTACCCAGTCCATCATGCTTCATAGTCGCTCGCTCATCATTTGACAGCATTGTAACTGATAATAAAAAAATGTTTTGAGCATATTTAAGTTAATATTTATTTCGCAATTCAAAGATTGCAATATCTTCACTTTTGCAACCCACTAAACAATCATAACAACAAAACTCCACAATAACATCAAATAATTCATGATGAAATAAGTAGTCTACAACCTTATCTAATGAAGGAATTTTTGTCGGTTTTTCATAGAGCAGATTCACTTCTCCAAAAAAACTGGGTTCAAGAAAAACCCTTTGATTACTCCCTTTATTTGTTGACACTGAATATGTTAGCATCATATCTTTCTTTAACAAAACCTCTCCAATAAGAAGAATGTTTTCTTGGTAATTTAATGACGCAACATCTAAACTAAATGAGTCATACTCATAAATATGTGCAAACACTTCTTCTTTAGTTAGTTTATAATAAGCCTTGCCTCCTGATCCAGATTTATCCCTTAGAATAAAAAATTTTTCATTGTGTGCGTCTAAAAAATTTTTAACATCCTCTAAACTAAAACCAGTTTCAAAAATTGTTTCAAAAAAATAATTAAGATTTTTTTTCTTTATCCATTCAAGGCTTTCTTTTTTAGTTTTAATTTCAATCAAAACAATCTCCTTTGTTATTATTATTTTGAAACGATTTATATTTCTTTCTTTTTATGTTATTATATAGAAAAAATAAAAGAATGTGAACAAATATGAACTGGAAAACATTATATGAAAATGACATTGCCAAGCATGGCGGAATAAAAAAATATTATAGATATAAACTCAGGAATAAAAAGCGCTTAATAAAGTTGGTGCAAAATTATTCACACAACTTGCCTTTAATAGAGTGTGGTTGTGGAACAGGGTTACTATCTCTTTATTTTGCAAACTTAGGAAGAGAAGTTTTTGCTATCGACATTAACAATGAAATGTTGGCGCTATCACGCCAAATCGCAGATGAACTGCACATTGCATCACCCCCGAAATACATGAATAACAGCATTTTTGAACTTGATAAAATTAACAAAAAGTTCGGCGTTGCTTTTAGTAATGGCGTGCTGGAACACTTCTCTGATGAACAAATAATATCCACATTAAAACAACAAACCACCCTTTCAAATTATTGTGTATTTGGAATTCCAACAACATACTTTTTGAAAGAAGTGGCTATGTTTGGCGACGAAAGATATTTAAAACTGAAAATTTGGCGAAAATTGATATCTGAAAGCGGGTGCCAAATTGTCAAAGAAAGTTCCTTTTCATATTACGGATTTTTAAAAGATTTGATGCGACCTGCACAGTGGTTTTCCCCAAAAGCATTTCACATTTTTGTGGTTAAGCAAAGAAATTCAAATTAACAATTTTACTATCAACAATTGCATTGCCTAATACATAATCGGCGTTATTTTTTGTTAACACCACATCTCCATTTGCAAGTATCAACAAATATGATTTTTCAAAATCAGAAATTTTTCTTGTGCAAATGTTCATTTTTTCAAACTTGTTTTTTAAGGTTGCTACAGCAAAACGATATGTTTCATCATCTATTTCAAACATCTCCCGATAAACTTTTGAGAGTCCCCTCAATGGCATAAACTTAAAAATACGCCATTCTTTTAATTTATAGTTCGATAAAAATGCACCCAACTCATCAATCTTTTCCAAATTCAATTTATTCAAAACTGTGTTAATCGTAACACTAATATCATATTTTTTCAAATCTTCCAAACATCTAATAATAACATTTAAGTGGTTTGTTCCGCGACCTATCTCATCATTTAATATGTCGTCAATTGTGTCTATTGACAATGAAACGCGACTAAGAAAAGGATGAATTTTTTTTAATAATTCATCAGTTAGTAAAATGCCATTAGTAATAATTTTGTTGTCAACGCCGGCAAGAGAAGCAATTTGTAAAAGGTCGGGCAAATAATCAACCAAAAGAGATTCTCCTCCCGTCCAAGTAATTTCTTTTACGCCTTCGTTAATTAATTTTTCTAAGATTGACAAGTTTTGTTCAAAAGACAAATCCTTCATGTTTAAAAACCTGTGACAATACTTGCAACTTTGGTTGCATCTAGTTGTTATATTCCAACAAAGTTCCATTTTTATATCCTCAAACATCGCTAGTTAGCCATTTTTATTTTCATTTCCAAATATCTCAATATTTCTTCCTTCAAAGCATTGAAAATACATATATTGTTTTTCTTTTTAGACTCTATCGTAAAACTGTTAAAATAGTCCATGCTGTCAGCAATATCACTCACAAACAACTCAATTGGAACATTGCTATGTCCGTCAAAATGTTCAAATACTTCATTTGTTGAATCAAAGGAAACCATAACTTTTTGATAAAAAAAGTCGTCAATTAAGAATTTTATTTTTAAATCATTCATATCCACATTCCTTTACAATAATTATAAAAAACACAAGTTATTCTTAGAATACCCAATTTTGACGAATAAGTCAAATATATAATTTTTACAATATCTATAAATTGTATTTATATTAGTTTGTTGTTATTCTAAAGTGTGGTATTATGTTGTTATGGATATTTTAGATCTTAATCTAAACTTAATAAAAAGTTTTTATGCAGTTTGTAAAACAAGAAGTTTTTCACTTGCATCTGAAATGCTGTATGTATCTCAACCAGCAATTAGTTACAACATTAAATGTTTGGAGGAATACTTCAACACTACTCTGTTTGTTCGCAATCGCAAAAAAATAACACTCACAAAAACCGCAGAAGAATTATCACAATGTGTTGAAAAAACACTAAACTCCTTATCTGACTGCAAAGAAATTATTTACAACATTGAAAAACTTGATGCTGGAGTAATTAACATCGGAATTCAAGCGCATGTTTTTTCTTTTATGTCTGATCGAATAAACAATTTTATTAAAAACTATCCCAGCATAAAACTTAAAATATTTAGCCACTCAACTGCTGCTTTGCTTTCACTACTCTCATCAGGACAAATAGACTTGATTATAGATATTCCACCAATTATTTACGACGCCAAACATTTTTTAATGCAAAAGCTGAAAGATGAATTATTATGTTTTGCTTGCTCAAAAGATTTTTATGACATAAAAGATAAAAACCTAAAACAGTTGTTAGCAACTGAAAAGGTTATTATGCCTCAAAAATTTTCCTCCATTCGTATACTTATGGAGGAGCGTTTGCAAAAACATAATATTTTTATTGACCCATATATGGAAGTAAATGCATCCAATGTTTTAATAGGACTAACACTAAACAACAAACTTATCTCTTTAACATTTGAGAGCATTGCAAAAGAGCACGGACAATTACAAATTTTAGAAATTGATGACTTTTCTATAAAAGTTGATGTTTGTTGCTTGACAAATAGGTTTGAAAAAAATAAAAATATTTTAGAGTTTATTAATTTTTTAAAGGAAGTGTAGGAAATGAGTAAATTAGAAAAAGAATTCAAAGTGCTTGAAATTGATGTGGATATCATGAAAAAAAAATTAAAAGAAATCGGTGCCACTTATATTGAAGAGAGCGTGCAAAAAATCTACAACTATGACCTATCTCCCATCAACACGCGATTTTGTGAAATAATACAATTGGCAAAATCTACCTCTCCACTTGTCGTAAATGTGAATGTTTCAAAATTTATAAACCTAATCAAAGAGGTTTTTGATTTATTTGACGAGTCGCAAGAACAAATTTTTTTTGAAATTCTTGCTAAATACAACATTTCACAAACGGGCAACAATTTTGATTTTGCAACCTTACAAAACTTACCTAAAGAAAAAATTCTCAAACTTATTAATGATGAAAAACTTTTTCAGTTAATGAATTCCTTTGAAACTAATCCCAACAAATGGGTTAGACTGCGTCAAACCAATGACAAAACCACATTAACAGTAAAACACCTTAGCAAAAAGAAAAATCAAAATTTTCAATATGTTCAAGAAAGCGAAGTGGGAGTTTTTGATTTGGAACAAACCAACAATGTTCTTTTAAATTTAGGATTTTTTTATAGAAATTATTTTGAAAAAAGAAGAACTTCTTTTACTTATAAAAATGCCGAAATCGAAATTGATGAATGGCCAAAACTTTCTCCCTATTTGGAAATTGAGTGTGACAACGACGAAGTAATTGAAGAACTTATTGAACTGCTAGAACTTCGGAATAACCGAATTGTTTCTGTGAATACCGAGGTTTTGTATGCTGAAATAGGTATTGACATTTTAGCTATTCCCGTTTTAAAGTTTGACTAGTAATTTAACCGATCATTTAAATTGATACAAAATATTTTATTCTGTAACATTTTTTTAAGCAATCATTTAATTAATTAATTTACATAAATTAACAGACGACACTATTCGTTTGGTTATTTTTTAACTTGTCTTAATTTTACATCTTTTTTTAGTTTTCTTAAATATGCAAGCACGGGAGAAGTTCCGCGTTCAAGTTTGTGCGTATAGGTGTTGATTGTCATTTTTAAATCTGTGTGTCCCACCCAGCCTTGAATAGTTGCTGCCGCAATGCCTATGTGCGAACAAACACTTACAAAAGTGTGCCTTGTGCTGTGCCTACTCAAGTCCAGTTCAAGTTTTTTGTATAGATTATAAAAATATTTTTTGCTGCCCTCATCGGTTATATCTTCAAATAAATACTCTCTCTTTAAATCCATCTTTTCAAACAATTCGGGTAAATACGGAATATTTCGTTGATGCTTTTTTGTTTTTGAGTCACACAAAGTGATTTTAATTATTTTTCTTCGTTTATTTATGTCAGCAACTTTTATGTTCAGCGCCTCACAAACACGCACGCCCGTGCAACAACAAAAGTAAAAAAAGTTTTTATATTTTGGGTCTTCAAGCGCTTTTAATATTTTTCGTTGATCCACAAAAGTTATGGCAGAAATACTATCTTCCACATCTTCTGCACAAACGCTTAACTCACATTTTTGTGCCTCATCTATAAGGCTATTTTCAATTTTTTTAGACTGCTCGAAATTGTTCATTGCTCTTCCTTTATCACTTTGTGTCACAATGCAAATTATGACAGCATATTTTTTTTACAATTTTATTCTATGTTATTTTGCATCGATGCTTAAACAACACTATAATAGTTGGTTAGTATATTCCTCTCTCACTTTAACAACATTAATTTTTTTGTCAAATGTCGCATTACCAAGCAACAGTCTCAAATATTTATCAAGTGCCTCAAATTTTTGGAAAGTACCGTGTTCAACCAGCATCGACGGTATTTATTTAGCAAG
>CAYJCT010000005.1:13986-22016 GCA_964368745.1 uncultured Christensenella sp.
CAAATTTTTGGAAAGTACCGTGTTCAACCAGCATCGACGGTATTTATTTAGCAAGCGCGCTCCCTACCAATAATGATATCAAATTGTTTAGCAGTATTTCAATCAACTTTCACTGGTAATATATTATTTCACAGTACTACTTTCAACCAGCAACGGCGGTATTTATTTTGCAAGTGCCCCAAATTTTTGGAAAGTACCGTGTTCAACCAGCATCGACGGTATTTATTTAGCAAGTGTCGTATAAATCAGCGACAGCATTACATTCTCTGGAAAGTACTGCCGTTTTTTGTGCAAAGCATTTTAGGGTTTTACATAATCGTGGTGGATTTCAACTGCGTGTGAGGAGGCAGAAAGTGTGATAACTGTGCCGCCGTTCAAGTCTTTATCGTGATAGGAAAAGTGTCCTGTTTTGGTGCAATAGGTTAGGCGCACGCCTAGGTATTGCACCGAAAAATTGTTTTTGTGGTCGTGTCCGTTAAACACATACTTTGTGCTGTCTAACTCTTTTATTTTATCAAACATGCCCGTGTTCACATCACTATACCAAACAAAACGCTTGTTTTCTTTTGCCTCCCTCATGTGACCAAAACCAATGCTTGTGTCAAATCCACTTTCTTTCCAAAAAAAGTACGCGTCTTTTGTTTCTTGCAATGGGATGTGAAAAAACGCCAAACTCTCAACATTGTTGCCCGTCACGCGCTCCAATCCCTTAACCGCCCATTCATACCACTCAATTTGTTCGTAATGAATATAATCATATTTCATACCTTTTCGGCGTGCGTTGCTGTCTAACATATACAGCGCTTTCACAACTTTGTCACTTTCCATAATTGTGATTATGTAGTTTCCAATGCTGGGGTGAGAAAAGTCTCCCAAATTGTTTGGACCTTTCTTAAACAAACAATGCTCGTAGGTTAAACACAAATCTGCAAGCCCGTTTTTGTTATAAATTCCGCCATTTCCGTCATGATTGCCAAACACTGGAGCAAACGGAATGCCAAAATCATTAATAAAATTTAAAATATCTTTAATGGTAAAAAAAGCAATTGATGTGAACTGATCGCCCGACAAAGTAATTAAATCTGGACGATTGCGATTAATTAATGTGGTAATGGTGCTTTTTAGCGTCTTCGTACTTTTATAATCGCCCACTTGGATGTCGGCAAGGTTTAAAATAACAAAATCCTTGTCGGGTTCTTTCTGCATCTGAATGGTATAGTCAAGAGAAAACTCGTCCTGCTCCGACCACACCTCCGTGTTTGGCACACCTCTTCCCCAAATCAAAAAAATGCTTGTTATAACAGCGATAACAAACAAAATTAAAACCACAACTATTAAAAAAAGTTTTAGCACCTTCTTTTTCATCAAATTAATTATATCACAATTTAAACTGCCAACTAATTGAATTATGTGAAAATTTTTGAATTTTGGTTTTTGCACAAACTTATTGTTTTAATATAAATGATTGTGTATTTAAGTCAAAGAAGTTAAAATATGTATAGCAAAATAAAATTTATGGAGTGGAAAATTAATGCAAAACAAAGTGAAAAATTTTAATGATTTGGTAAGAAATACACATGCAAAAAAAATGACCGTGGAAGCCCGCGTATTAGACATACAAAGTGAAGTGGGAGAACTTTCCAAAGAGATTTTAAAAAGCACAAAATATGGCACCCTTCCCTTTACCTTAAGTGAGAATTTCCGTATGGAGTTTGGCGATGTTTTATACGCGCTTTTATCTTTGGCTAATGAAACGGAAATTGACGCTAACGCGAGTTTAGACATGGCAATTGAAAAACTTAACAAAAGAATGGCCGCGAAAAACAACCTTGGCAGCGACAATTAAAATAATTATGTTCGGACAATGCTGTTGATCTTGCTGGCAACATTACTTTAAAGGTGCAATCTTATTTATCTTTTGCTCTCCCATTCGCCTTTAAATTGGTCTAGAAAGTCAAGCATAAATGCGTGGCGACTTTTGGCAATTTTTTTAGCGGTTTTGGTGTTTAACAAATTTTTAAGTTTTATCAATTTTTCATATATATGATTGATAGTAGATGAATTCGATTTTCTGTATTCTTCAATATTTTTGTAGTCGCGGATTTCTTCATCGGGGTCATAAATAATGCGGTCATATTTGCCGCCATAAGTAAAAGTTCGTGCAAGTGCAATGGCGCCAATGGCATCAAGCCTATCTGCATCCTGCACAATTTTAGCCTCAATTGTGTTTAGTGGCCCATTGCCAATTGAGTTTCTATAAGACTGATTTTTGATGATATACATCACTTGGTCAATTACTTCTTGTAGCAACTTTTGTTTTTGCATAAAATCCATAGAAAAACAAGTGTTGGTTTTATTTATCTTTTCGTCGTCTACATCGTGAAGCAGGCTTGCCAACTGTACAACAAATAAATCACAATTTTCATGCTTTGCTATTTTAATAGCGTTTTCATAAACTCTAAATGTGTGCCAAAAATCATGCCCCGTGGCATCTTTTTCAAAATACTTTTTCACAAAATCAATTGTCCTTTCAATCACTCTATCTTCATTCATATCATTTCCACCCCCTAAAAAAATCTATCACTTTTATCATTATTAAATGTGGTTTTATGTTATCTTAGAAACTGTATTTTTATTATACATTAAAATTTTCAATTTCAAAAACTATGTATTTATTATACATTAAAATTCTTAATTTCAAAAACCCTTTCGGTCATTGCAATTATGAAAAAATGTTGTATCGGCTTAAAAAACCAAATACAAGCAAAATGTAAAAAGGCAATTTGACGCCAAAATTAAAGTTTATTACAAGAAAATTAAAAGAAACCATAACAGCCAACGAAACTAAAACACCGTCAATATTTGTTTACATTGACACACAATTCGCGCAAAAACAAATAAACAAACAATCTATTAATCTATCTATCTATCTATTAATCAATTAATTTATCTATCAAACAATCAATCAAACTATTTAAAATCGGTGGGCAACATAGAACATATATGCTATGCTAAAATTAGAATGGGAGAGAAAAATATGTTTTTTTATACCACTGATTACTCGTCGCATATAGGCGCCATAACCATTGCCAGCGATGGCAACAGTTTGGTGGGTTTATGGCTGGAGGGTCAAAAATATTTTGGCGCCAACATTTTGAAACACTCAAAACCAAATGACGATTTGGGCATTTTTGCCAGCGCAAAATCTTGGTTGAACGACTATTTTGCAGGCAAGCAACCTGATATAAAGGCGTTATCACTAGCACCCATTGGCAGTGAGTTTAGGCAAAGTGTTTGGAAAATTCTTTGCGAAATCCCTTATGGCGCAACGATTTCCTACGGCGACATCGCACAAAAAATCGCACAAAAGTTGGGTAAACAAAACATGTCGGCGCAAGCCGTAGGCGGTGCAGTGGGACACAATCCTATTTCCATAATAATCCCCTGCCACCGCGTTGTAGGCAAAAATAATAACCTAACTGGCTACGCAGGAGGCATTGACAAAAAAATTGCTTTGCTAAAACACGAAGGCGCCGCCGTCAAACAAAACTAACAACGCCAAAAAAGCACTGTGAGATTGTTGCAAAACGCAATGTTTGCAAAAATTATGCAACGGCAGAAAATATGTAAGATGTAGAAAAGGCAATATAAAAACTATTTCCACAAAAGAATAGCATAACTATTTGCCTATCTATTATGTTGACAGGTGGTTTTTTTCGTCCTTTTGGTCGCTAAAAAAAGCACTGCACTGTGAGATTATAATAAGATACAATATTTACAAAAATTATAAGATCGCAAAATATAAAAATTTGTAAATTTTATGCAACAAAAAAAACACCATTGTTTATGGTGTTTTTATTTTTTTGCTAACTGGCTTGTTTTTTATTGATTTTGATGTAGGCAAATATAAAAAACATAACAGACAAAACAACCGATGCAATCAGCGCTACTGCCACGGGAACTTCTGCTCCAAAAAGTTGCACAGGTCCAATTCCCGCTGAATTTAGAGCCTCTTCTGGCATCATATTTAATATGTCGTTTCCAATGAGTAATTTTCGCAAATAGTATGTCATGTGTGAAAAAGGCATAAGTGCCGCCACATTTTGTGTGAAGGGGTCAAGCACCGAAAGTGGAATATAAATTCCCGAAATAAAGCCAATAAGTGTGCCCACAAGCGATGAAACTGCGCCAAAAGCGTTCATGCTTTTAACAAAACTTATAATAAATATCATTATGGGTGTGGAGATAACCACATATAGCATGATGATTGAAACTGCGTGCAAAAACTGCACTATCGAATACCAAAAACCCACAAAGATTCCTAAATATAAAAAAGTTAATAAAAACATCAACAGTGTTAACGCAGCGGTGATAATGGCGGTGGAAATACAGTATGCCAGCGTGATTTTATATCGGCTAATGGGGGCCACTAAAATACCGTTAATTTTTTTGGAGTCTAAATCTTGCACATAATTTCCCATCACTCCCAGCGACAGTGTAATGGTCGAAACCACCAACACACCGCCCATGATAAATCCAACAAAAAACACTTGTTTTTGCACACTGCTAAAACCCTCAAGCCCATCAAACATGCTCTTTAAAAACAATAAATATACAAGTAGCAAAATAATTACACTAAGCAACGAAAAAAACACGCTGGCTTTGTCGCGCAAATAATTTAGCATATTTCGCTTTGTCAACACAAAAACTTCTCTCATAAAATTTTCTCTCCCACAACGAACACAAACACATCATCCATGCTGCCTTTGATGAACTCGTAACTTTTGATGTTGTTTTGGTTTTCACTTAAAATTTTTATGGTCTCATCCACGCTAACTCCTCTCATTTCAAATTGGTCGGCAATTTTTTTGTTTTTTATGGAATGAGTTTTTAAATAGTTCACAAACCGTTTTGTATCTTTTGGAACTACCTTAAAAATGTCGTGAGCGTATTTGCTTTTTAGTTCATTAGGAGTGCCTTTGGCCACTATTTTTCCCTTGTTTATAATAACAATGGAGTCGGCGTCGTTTGTCTCCTCCATATAATGAGTGGTGAGAATAACCGTGATTCCTTTTTTGTTTTTTAAATCATTTATAATCTCCCACACCATTTTTCTACTGTCGGGGTCCAATCCCGTGGTGGGCTCGTCGAGCAACAACACTTCAGGAGAAGCAATCAGCGCTCTCGCAATTTCTGAGCGTCTTTTTTGACCGCCCGAAAGCGTTTTGAATTTTTGGTTTTCAATTTCTGTTAATGAAAACTCCTCTTTTATTTGCTCATACCTTTTTGCCAACTCCTCGTCGCTCGCTATGTAAAGAGCGCCGTGCATCATCAAATTTTCTTTAACCGTCAAATTATTGTCTAGAATATTTTCCTGAAAAACCACGCCAATTTTGTTACGAATATAAATGTCGTCTTGAACGCCGTTTAAACTAATGGTGCCGCTATCGGACTGGAGAAGTGTGGTTATCATCTTTATTGTGGTGCTTTTACCCGCTCCGTTTGGCCCTAAAAATGCAAAAAACTCTCCCTTGTAAACTTCGAAGGAAATGTTGTCCACAGCCTTTATTTCTTTATAACTTTTGCTTAAACCCTCAATGCTCAGCATCAATTCTTTAACTTCACTCATGCAACTAATAACTTACCTTTTAAAAAAATTTCTCACGCTTTTTTATCAACTTAATCTCAATAAAAAGACTGCAAATATAACAAATGATAAAATCATTTGTCACTATTCTATGATAACACAATATCAAAATATTTGCCTAATATTTTAACACACTCACAATACCACAAATATAATAAAAAAACTATTTTTAAATAAAAATTGACATGTGTGTTTTTTTCTGATATAATCACATTTGAAATTATATAGATTTAAAATTTAGGTTGAAGATAATTTATGTCTTCGACCTTTTATTTTGCAAAAAGGAAAAAAAATGAAATTTACAGAGTGCAATCTGCACCCCCACATCGTTGATGCGCTAAAAAAAATTGGCTTTGAAAACGCCACAGAAGTGCAACAAAAAACCATCCCTCAAGTGCTAAAAAACCGTGACATTGTTGTTCGCAGCCAAACAGGCAGCGGCAAGACTTTTGCATACATTTTGCCACTAATTCAAAACATCGACTACAACAGCGACGGAGTGCAAGCGCTAATTGTTTGCCCCACTCGCGAACTGACAATGCAAGTGAACGACGAGATTAAAAAACTGAAGTCATCGCTAAAACAACTAAAAGCCGTGCCAATTTATGGCGGAAGCGATATTTCGCGACAAATTAGTGCGCTAAAACAGCGTCCGCAAATCATTGTGGGCACGCCCGGCAGGCTGATTGACCACCTTAAAAGACACACCTTAAAACTGCACTCACTAAAAACAGTTGTGCTGGATGAAGCCGACGAAATGCTGAACATGGGCTTTAAAGAAGACATTGAAAAAATTCTTATCGACACCCCCAAAACACGCCAAACTCTGATGTTTAGCGCAACTTTTCCCAAAGAGATTTTGGAACTGACTACTAACTATCAGAACAATCCTGTAAAAATTGAAGTGGGAGAAGACAACAGAAGCCTAAAAAATATAAGCCAATCTTATGTTTTGGTAAACAAAACTCAAAAACTTGAAGCCATCCAAGCCATCTTTGAAAAAGTGCAACCTAACAAAAGCATCATCTTTACAAACACAAAGATTATGGCACAAAAATTGAGTGACCATTTGAATAAAATTGGATTGCATTCGCTGGCTCTTCATGGAGATTTGAGACAAGGCACTCGCAAAAAAGTGATTAGCGACATCAAAACAAATGCCATCGACATTCTGGTTGCAAGCGATGTTGCCGCTCGCGGAATTGACATTGCGGAAGTGGACTATGTTATTAACTACGACCTCCCAAACAATGTGGAATATTTTTTGCACCGCATTGGCAGAACTGCACGAGCGGGAAAAAGCGGAAATGCCATCACCATTCTAAACTCAAAAAACCAGTTGAAAGAACTGCAACAGTATGAAAAATTGACCCATTCTGAAATTGTTGAACTGGCGTTAGACATTGTTGTAAAACCAGAATCTTCCACAAAAACAACAAGTTCATCTGAGTTGAAAAACAAAAGAATTTCCAACACAGAAAGGTTTAGCCCACAAAATAGAGATAGAAAAACTTCCAAATCCAGTTCTGATAGACGCGGATTTGAGGGGAGAAAAACTTATAAAACCAACACTGATAAACTTGGGGCTGAGGGAAGAAATTTTTCTAAAACTGATTCAGCAAAACAAGGCTACGAAAGAAGACAATCTTCCAAATTCGATTCAGCAAAACAAGGCTACGAAGGAAGAAAATCAGTTAAAAAAGATGCTCCTCGCATCAATTCTATTGACAGAAAAACTTCCAAATCCAGTTCTGAAAAACGCGGGTTTGAGGGAAGAACTTTTTCTAAAACTGATTCAGCAAAACAAGGCTACGAAAGAAGACAATCTTCCAAATTTGATTCCGCAAAACAAGGATATGAGGGAAGAAAATCAGTTAGAAAAGATGCTCCTCGTAGCAATTCTATTGACAGAAAAACTTCAAAACCCACACAGACTCGTGATTTTGAAACTAACAATTACGAAGGCAAAAATTCCTACAAAAGCAATTACGACAAACGCGATTTTCAAGACAAAAAAGATGGCGTGAAAAGCAGAAAACAAAACAGTAACAGAAATGAAAACTATCAAGCAAATAAAGTGATAGACGACAATAAAACAACCCGAAATTTTAAACATAAAAAAACACAAGAAACGCAAACAAAAAACAGTTTCAAAACAAAGTCTAATAGTCGTGACAAAAAGTTTTCAAACAAAATTGAAAAGAATCAAGTAAAAAAGTTCTCTCAATCACCACGCGCTAAAAAACCCATCCAGAGAAAATTAAAAAACAAATAGTTTATAATTTTTATAAACAATAATTTTTATAAACAATAATTTTTACATTTAAAAAAGCCTCCCAAAATCGGGAGGTTTTTTTAAAGAATATTTTTTAAAATATTACTC
>CAYJCT010000006.1:0-19265 GCA_964368745.1 uncultured Christensenella sp.
TTTCAATTGTTTTTGATTGTTTCAATTGTTTTTGATTTATTTTAATATTTTTAAATATCTTGCTTTTTTTATTTTTTCGCATCGCTTAGTTATTTGTAAACTTTGTTGTCTTCCATAAAAAAATGGACTTTAAAAAATGTATTTTTTAGTGTGCCTCCAGCCAGTTTTTTCCAAAACTCACACTCACATCCAAATTCACATCTAGCGACACCACACTTTCCATTTCTCTTTTTAGCAATTCCACTACAATGTCTTTTTCCTCTCTGTCGGTGTCAATTATCAACTCGTCGTGTACCTGCAAAATAAGTTTACTTTTTAGTTTCATTTTCTTTAACAGTTTTTCAACGCGAATCATAGCAAATTTTATAATGTCACTTGCACTGCCCTGCAACGGCATGTTCATGGCAACTCTTTCCCCAAACGAGCGCTGAACATAATTGGAACTGTTGATTTCTGGCACTTTTCGGATTCTACCAAATAATGTTTTTGCATAGCCATGAGTTTTGCAAAACTCTACATTTTCTTTCATATATTGCTCAATTCTAGGATACTTTTCAAAATAAAGAGAAATGTAATTTGCAGCCACTGCGCGAGTGGAACCAATGTTTTGGCTCAGACCGTAGTCGCTTATTCCATAAATAATTCCAAAGTTAATCGCCTTTGCCTTTCTTCTTAAATCAGGCGACACAGCGTTATAGTCCACCCCAAAAATTTCGCTGGCTGTGCGACTGTGAATGTCCTCGCCTGCACGGTAGGCGTCAATCAACTTTTTGTCCTGACTAAAGGACGCAAGCAATCGCAACTCCACCTGATTATAGTCTGCCGAAACAATCACCCCGTCCTCGAACGACGACACAAAAATTTTGCGCAGTTCTCGCCCTTCTTCAGTGCGGATGGGAATGTTTTGCAAATTTGGTTCGCTGCTCGACAACCTGCCCGTGGCAGTGAGTGTTTGGTTAAACACCGTGTGTATTTTATGCGTTGCCTTGTCCTGAATTTCACCAAACGACTTTATGTAAGTGTTATATAATTTCGTGTATTTTCTGTGTTTTAAAATTAGCGGCACAATCTCGTGTTGATAATATAAATCGGTCAGCACATCCACATTAGTGCTCAACTTTTTGTTGTTTCTGCGGCTTAACTGTAACCTTTCAAACAACACTTCGCCCACTTGCTTAGGACTGTTCAAATTAAACTCCACTCCCGCAAGTTCTATCACTTGTTTTTCAATTTCTGCAATGTCGCTCTCATAGCGTTGCTGCAATAAACTCAACTCTTCGTTGTCAATTTTAAAACCCGTTTCCTCCATGTCGATAAGAACATCCACCAGTGGCAGTTCAATATCGTAGTAAACGCGCTCCACATCCAAATTTTTTATTTCGGCGATAAATATGTCCATTAAACTGCAAATTGTGCGGCAAACCGTTAAATTTTTTACATTATTTTCCGTCGCCACATCCATTAAGCCAACTTCCGTTTTGGAACCTGCTTTTAGCATATAGCGTGCAATCACCAAATCAAAAACAACATTTTTAAACTCAATTCCGTCTTTTAACAAAAGTGTTTTTAAGTGCTTGGAATTGAACACGATTTTGGAAATATTTTCGTTTTCAAAAAATTGTTTCAAATTGTTAATCACAAAAACATAGTCGATTCCCTCAAAAAAAAGCGAATCTCGAATCACAATTTCCCACTCGGTGTCGGCAAATAAAATGTGCATGTTTTTGTCTAAATGAAAAACCATTTCGCTGTCTTTTTGTTTTTTGGTGGTAGTCTCAATGTTTGCTATCATTGAAAAAAATTGCTCTTCGCTCTCTACCCTTATCACCGCTTCTTTTGCTTTTTCTGCATCCGCCTCATCGGAAAGCAACCCTTCCTGCTCCGCGTTAATAACAGTTTCTGTGGACTCATCAAACAAATCCTTGCTTAGCAAACTTTTAAATTGCTTTTTTTGAAACTCGCGATAAATATCAATTGAAAAAGGAAATTTAAAAGAAAAATCATCTCTTTTGCACGCAATTGGAAACTGCGTGTTGATGGTTGCAAGAGAGCGTGAAAGATATGCGTTTTCTTTGTCTTGTTCCAATTTTTCTTTTAGTTTACCCGTAATGTTTTCTATGTTTTGATAAACACCGTCAAGTGTGCCATATTCCTTTAGTAGCGCAAGTGCAGTTTTTTCGCCCACGCCCTTAACACCCGGAATATTGTCGGAAGAATCTCCCATAAGACTTTTCAACTCTATCACTTGTGACGGAGAAATTTCATGCATCTCCAACAACTTTTCCTCAGTCAATAAAAGAGACTGCGCAACGCCTTTTTGTGGCACGATAACCGATGTGTTATTTCCAATCAACTGAAACACATCTTTGTCGGCACTCAGCACATAATTTTGCGTGTCAAATTTTTTTGTGAGTATTCCAATAATATCGTCTGCTTCAATTTCCTCTTCTTCCAAAACTGTAATGTTCATGTCTTTAAGCAACTGTTTCAGCACCGGCATTTGCTGCACCAACTCCGGCGGAGTGGGTCTTCGCATGGCCTTATAATTTTTATATTGTTTATGCCTGAAAGTGCTTTTGCCTTTGTCGAACGCCACCGCAATCATACTTGGAGAATATTCTTTTATTACCTTAATTAAAATATTTAGAAATCCAAAAATTGCGCTAGTGGGATTGCCCGCCTCATCTGTGAGCGGCGGCAACGCATAAAACGCACGAAAGGCAATATTGTTTCCATCTACTATTAAAAATTTATCCATATTTTTCCCTTTACTATCAAATCGACCACCTCAACTCAACATTTTCCTTTCATTTGCAAACTGCGAAATTTTCCAAATAAATCAAAAATCTTTAAGTGTTTTTTTACATTGCATCTAAAAAGTCCAAAATAAAACTTATTAACCGATTTATCAAACCTCTCATTCTTTTCTAAAATGAGCAATTTGTTACACCCAGCCCGTTAAGCAAAAGAAATTCCACTGGTATCAAAAATAAACTGTTGTGAAAACGATGGAAAGTCAGATGAAGAAACCATTATTTTCATGCCGTCCATCCTCTGCCACTCCTCGTCTTTTTCAATCAACATAACCTCGCACACATAACTTACATATCCGTTTTCATCCACCACAACTTCCACGAATGGTTGCAAAGATTCTTCCTCGCCAGTGATCAAAAACGCGACTCCCAACACATCAAAAGCATCACCTGCATATTCTATTCCCACATACAAATCCAACGCAACTAAATATGATATTTTTCCTAAAGCAATAGTTGCAGGAGAAACTGGAGAAGATTTGAAAACATTGCCCGACAAAACATAAACACTTTCCTCTTCATCCTCTTCCAAAACAAGATCACCGAGATTCAGCACCCAAATATCCCCGCTACCTATCTTTGCAAAATGCTCAGGCTCAAAACGCGAAGTTTCAAAACTTAGGTCGTAGTTTTTTATAATTCCATTCTCATCTTTCACCACAATGTTTATGCTAGAAAGCAGTCCGTTGTTGGTGTCCATAACAAATTCAAGATACCCATTTGCCTGCACAATGTCGGTAGCCACTTTGATGTGCGTACCATCGCCGTATGTCAAACCGCCCACATTCTCAAGAGTAATATTAAGACTGATACCAGCATATTCCACTCCCACATAAATAGAAAAGTGCACAAAATTATTTGTGTGGTTTGCACCAAACAAATCAAATACGCGTGCGTCCTCAATCGCTGAAATGGTGTTGCCAGAAATCAAAAAACTGTGTTCATCAATTTCTGAAACTTCAAGTAAATCCACTCTCACATCATAGTTGTCGCTTATATCAAACATAAAATTGTTTGCGTTTATAATGCTACCCACACCCTGGCATTCCACCGTTCCGTTGTTGATAATATTTCCAAAGTGAACAAGCGTGCCCGCAACTGAAATAGTGCCGTTATTCACTAAAGACCCCATCACAAACAGATTGGAATCCGCCCGCAAATTCAAAATGTCGGTAGATGCTAACACTATGTCATTTAGCGAGTATATATCATAAACCGCATTATCAATTGCACTAAGTAGTGCGTTTTTGTCATAAACCAGCGTTTTCGCGTTCCACGCACCCTCTTCTTCAAAAGTTATTTGTACTCTGGTATTGCCCAGCGCAATCGCCAAATGACAATTCATCCAGCCACTTTCAACTGTGCCAAAATCGTTGTTTTCAAAAATAGTTACAACGGCTGAAATTTGTGTTGTGTTATGAATTTGAGAAACATAGTTAGTTAGCACAATTCCGCCACTAAATGAGGATATGTCAATTTCATTATCATTAACCGAGGTGAAAGTTTTGTTGTTTTCGCTTTGCAACACTATGTTGTTTTCGCCACATCCACCAAATATATTTTCGTCTAAAATAACTGCAATTTTGTTGGTTCCCGTCAGATGAATTGCCACTGCATTTTGTGCGGCAGCGGTTGTATCAAACTGGTTGTTTGAAAGCGTTAGTTTATAGTTGTGCGATGTTGCTTCCGCAACAATTGCTTTTGCACCACTCTGGTTTAGCACCACTTTTGAGTTAGTCATACTAAAGGAATTTACCACTCCGCCTCTCAAAGATACTGCCACCGCTCCGCCCACAATTTCTGTGTCGTTAAATTGCACAACGGAATTAAGGCTAAGCACCGCGCCAAAGCCACTAGAACTTTTCACTTTTATTGTGATGTTGGAAATGTTTACTCTAATGTTTTTAGATGATACTAAATTGCCGTACTCGTCGGTGGGATAAATGCAAATTGCATAATAGTTTCCTTGATAATAACTATAGTTGTATTCGCTAGTATCGGTCAAGTCGATTATGGCTCCTGCCTCTGCTCCCACAATTGTTATATCTTTATTTATAAGCAATCCGCTGGAATAAGTTCCTGCGTCCACCACAACTTTGTCACCCGATGTTGCCATGTCCACCGCATACGATAAACTTTGATAATTTTTGTCCACTCCCACAGTTATTACATAGTTGGCGTAAAGCGTTTGGCTTTTGCTTTCCAGTTCAGTGATGAGTTCAGTTTTTGCCGCGTCTTTATACCAGCCCTCAAAAGTATAGCCCTCACGAACGGGAATCAAATCTGCAAGCACAGGAACATCGTCAAAATCAAAAATGATTTGTGTTCCCTCACTTAAAGTTCCGCCCAACAATTCCAGCGTTAGTGTGTGTTGCACTTTTTTGTAAATCGGCAATATTGTGGTTATTTCTGTAGCAGTTTGCGCGTGCTGTGCCCAACCATCAAATGTGTAATTTTCAGGTGCTGTTGGATTAATTGCAGGAGGAGTAATAGCCTCCCCATGCTCCAACATTATTTCGTACTGATTTGATGAATATCTCTCATCACTGCCAAAGTTTTCAAACACACCTTCAAGTTCATCATCGCTCGTAACAGAAAACACAACCTTGTAGGAAAATTTTGCAATAATGGAAGAAACAACAATTACAAGGTTTTCTTCCGTCATGGAGGAAGGAACGGTTATGGTTGACTGCGCGTCAAAATCTACTCCGTTGATTTTAAATTTAAGAGTGGTTATATCGTACCCTTCTGCAGCGCCCACCGAAAAGGAAACTTCCTCTCCGTGCTCAAAAACACTATTTCCCGAGATTGTGAAATTTTGCTGTGATGGAAAGGTAACGGTGTAGGTGTTTATTTGCAAGCCCTCAACTTCAAACTTTGCCGATGTTAAGTCTTCAGTAATGTTTGAAATTCTAAAAGTCGCCTCGTTTCCGTCGATCGTTTTATTTAACTCCGTGCCATCATAAGACATTTTTAGCGCTTGCATACTTTTGCTGTGTGAACTAAGCAGTTGCACCACAACATCCACATACCCGCCATAAAACACTGTCGGTGCGCTAACATTTACACTTGCTCCCGAAAGGGTTGGACAGTCTGTGCTCAATTCAATTAACGACACACCCTCCACTGTTATTTCAATATTTGAGTTGATGTCTGAAATTGTATAGTTTCCATTTTGCTGTTCAATGGGTTGTTCGTTTGCAAAAACTGTTACTCCCGATGTGGAAAATTCGTACCCTTCTAACAAATCCAAACTAAACACAACTTGACGAGTGGATGTGACATTCACTTTTTCGCCGCCTTGCAAAAATTGCAATGCAACTCCCTCAGTTCCCGACTGCAACGCAACGGTGAAATAGTTTTCTTCCACACCGCTCACTGCAAATGTTGCGTTTGACCGAACGGAAGTTAGTGTGTATTTCAAATATTCTCCGTCAGCAGAAAACGCACTTGTTATGTTAAAATTATTCACGGTTATAACATAATCGGAGTTGTTATAATTTTCGTGCAGGGCAAACAGCAACACCACATTGTCGCCGTGGGTTGCCTCAATTTGACCACCCGCTACAAAATGTGATGAAGATATCAATTGGTAGCCTTGTTGAGTGGCAGGTAGAGAAACCGCATACTTATTTATTGTCCACTCCGCACTGACAAGTGAAATGTTTAGCGTGCCTGTAACATTTGGAACGGTTACTGTGTAGGTGCGGGTGTCTGCGTTATAAACTTTTGTGAACGGCAACAGTGTCGTGCCCATTTTCACTTCCAGATTGTCAATATTGTTTTGAGTATAAGCCTCGTCCATCACAACCTTAAAAGAATAGGTGGTGCCATGCAAAATGTTTTCATTTCCCGATATGACATAGCGGTTACTAACAGAAAATTCGCGCGTGTATACATTGCGCAATATGCCCACAATATCCACATAGGCGTTTTGTTTCACGCTTGAAAGAGAATAAACTCGCACATTTTTGCCGCCAATGTTTTGCTCAACACTATCCAGTTCCTCGCCGTTTTGCACAGCAACCGGTTGCGACTGAGAGTAAGCCTCCGCCATTTCCACATAAAATTTATAGTCATGACCGTAGGGAACTTTTGCTTTTGGAGCGCCCAGTTCGTGGATTGTGAATGTGCTGTCTTGATTCATAAAATATACAGTGTTGGTTTTAAACTCCACATTTTCCACTCGAATGTCTATATTGGTTCTGATATTTTGCAAATTGAAATAATACTTTGTGCCGTTTACAATTTTTTCTTGATTGATATAATTTTGTGCTTCATTTCGCGCTTTCACAATAACGCTAGATTTCACACCGTCGTAAACGGTTACGCTAAATGCTACTCCCTCGTCATAAAATACAACGCTTTTTTCCTTTTCCACAACATATCCGTCTGCCACAAGAGAGGTGGTAGGTATGGTTATTCTATATTCCTGGTTTAGCCAATAGGCATAAAGCGTGATGGCAGCAGTGACTTTATGCTCTGTAAAAATCCACTGTGTTTTAAAGTCACTGTCTAGAAACCAACCCTGAAACACATAGCCCGTACGCGCAGGGTTTGCAGGTTGCGCAATAAAACTTCCCTCTGCAACTTCCATATTTCCAATAGTTGAGTCTTCGCTGTTGGTCACCCAAGAAACAACATGGCGAACAACTTTTTCATCCTTGTCCTTGCAGGAAACCAGCAAAGGTGACACCATTAATAAAAGGACTAATATAACAAACAACTTTTTAAATTTTTTCATTAATCCCCCTAAGACCAATTTTGGTTGCGCTTGTTGTAATTGATTGTGCGAGTTACGATGCGATTGCGCTTGTTGTGATTTGGTTGTATGAATTGCGATGCGGTTTCGCGAATGATAATGCGATTTCGCGCACAACTCTTTGACCGCTCCCCGCGTTTTAGTTTAACCTAAAACATCATTGCACCACTCAATTTTTCCAAAACTGGCTTTACTAACTTTTTCTTTTTGTAGTTAGTTATATAATATATATTTTATACTACTAATGTCAATTTATTTAATGTATTTATAAAAACTGTGCTTTTTTATTTACTGTGGCGCTAAAAAAAACAGTCAACAACCTCAAACCTGTTGTGCTTCCACTTTTGATGTTTTTGACTCTTTTAAGCGGACAAACAAAACCGTTGTCCGTTATTGTTTTTATGTTACATCTTTTTTGTTATAGTAAATTCAATTTTGATAACGCGCAACATTTCTTTTCTAATTAAATAAAATTAACGAGCAAGAAAAAGCCCCTTCTTTCAAACTGATGTGTGTTAAAACATTAAGTTAATGAAATAAGTTAGTAAAATAAAAACAAAATAAGTTAGTAAAATAGTTTGTGAATAAAATTGGCGAAATGAGTTGGTGAAATTGGTTGATAGAATAGATTGTTAGAATGGGTTGGTGAAATTGGTTGATAGAATTAGTTTGTCAAAAAATCGCACCTCTCGCACGAATGTGAGAGAAATGCGATGAAAAAACTTAAGTGAAAAGTTTTCCGAATTTATGGGCAATCTTTTAGCAAACTATCAAACGGTTTGCACCACAACTTTGCAACATAAACCAAAAAAAATTTAATTAACCAACTGCGTTTGCGCGTCCTATTCACTTTCACTAGTGACAAACTGCGACGGATGTTTTTTGAAAAAGTCTTCTCTCTCTACCAAAAACTCAGGTTTTCCTGTTGTTGAGTTAAAGAAATCATAAAAAGGTTTATCAATGCCCGACCAGTCAAAAACAGTATCGTCTAAGCAAAGTTTTTTCGCCATTTTTTCTGTTCCTTCAGGTACAATCGGATGCAACAACACCATGGCAACTTTCGCTAAATAAAGGGTGTTTGCCACCACCTGCGCCATTTTCTCGGGATCATCTTCTGCGATTTTAATTTCGCGCACATAATATTTATTGATATCGCGAATTAAACTGTCAATTTCATACATAACCATGTGAAATTTGTGTTGATACGCTCTTTTTTCGTAATTTAAAATATGAGTTATCGCTTTTTTCTGCATGCTTTCATCCACAACGCGCACAGGTATTACACCGTCGAAATGTTTTTGCCAGCAATAAAACAATGAGCGCAATGTTCTGTTAAACACATTTGTCAGCAAACTTCCCTCTTTCAAAACGGGGTCAACCGCCGTGCTACTATCTTCCTTGTCATAAACTTTTGGATTAAAACTAGAACTGTTGTTTCCTAAGTTTAATCCCAGAAAATGACATCTCAACTGCTCGGCTGTATAGTGATTTAGCAAATCTTTTGCCATCGGCGGTTTTATTTTTCCACTGCTACTCGCCTTTGCGTTCATAAACAAAATATGTTTGTTAGAAATAAGTGACGAAACTTGCCACCGCCCCTCTCCGCCAAATGACCCCCGCTCACCATCAGAAAGAGACGCCCAAATTGCGTTTTGAACAGGACTATAAAAATACATATTATCTTCTCCAATCACTTGGAAGATCTCACAATCTTTTGAACACCACCAGTCTTTCCAGTCGTTGTCGCTGCCAATTTTTTTCAAGTGTGCTTTTGTGAACGAAATGGGAGCCCACAAACTTTCTGGCCACACCCAAAATGTTTGATCTTCCACGCCCTCAATGGTGTCTGCCTTCACTCCCCACTCACAATTTCCCGTCAATCTAAAAGGCACTAGCGTTTTTCCCGTTCTATATCTTATTTCATTTTTCGTAAGGATATCGCATGCAGTTTCACGCTCAGATAGCGTTTCAAACACATAAGTTGTGCTAGATTTGTTTGAAGTTTCTTTGATTGAAAAGGAAGGCAACAAATCTTTCAAATGCTCAAATTGTTCTACAAACTCATTTTTAATATAGATTTCCGGCGCTTTTAAAAACTCTTTAACTTCTTTCAAAATATAAGGACGCACTTGTGTGTGCTTTTGCATATAATCCAAATAAGCGTTTAGCAAATCGGTACAGTCTTCCAACTTAAAATACCAGTTCTCCACATTTTTCAGCGTGGGCTTTTTGCCAGACACCGCACTGATGGGGTCTATTAACTGAGACGGCATATACTGGTGTCCCACAGAACACTCATCAGCGTACGCCTGTTCGGACGCACAGTTTTCAAACGGGCATTTTCCCAGCACTTGCCGACCGTTTAGAAACACCTGTTTTTCATCGTCAAAAAATTGCAACACGCTAAGTTTTTCCAAACATCCTTTTGCATAAAGTTTTTGAAAAATCTCATTGCTTAACTCTTCGTGAATATTTTTTGCCGGTCCAAAGGCAGAGGCTAAATATTCGCTTAGTCCCACTTCATAAGCCTGCAGCGTTTCATTTTGTGACTCATAGTTGGCTCTTACAAACTCTTCTATCGAAATGTGTCGTCCGCCCTCCACCAACTTTCTATGAGACTCCACTATTGGCGAGCCATAACAATCAGTTCCTGACACAAAAATCACATTATCTTTTCCGATCTTGTCCTTTAAAAATCGGGCATAAAAATCCGCATGTACAAACACTCCACCCACATGTCCAAAATGCAATTCCTTGTTGCCGTAGGGCATACCTGCGGTGACCACAGCGCGTGATGAAAACTTTGGTCGATTTCGTAACATTTGTGTTAATTTTACATCGTTAAAATCTTTCATTTTTCTCTCTCAATTTTGCTTTTTTATTTCAACTTGTTCCATTTTTTCTTTAACATTTTATAATAATCTACTATATATTATATCTCAATTTTTGTAAAGAGTTTTTGCTTGCCACATCTTTTATTTTAACTTTTTCATGTTTTTGTCGCACTGCTATTTTTTCGTTTTGAGTTATCGGTAAATGATTGTATAATATTAGCAATTAAAATAAAACATATTAAACTTGAGGTGAATTATGTATTTAACAATTTTAATGCTGGTTATTTGCTTTTTACTTGCCGCTGCATTTATCGTGATAAGAGCAATTAAAGGCGCAAATATTTGGGGATTATTCGCAAAAACGCTGGCGTCTATTGCGCTGGTTGTCTCGGGAATAATCGCACTGATTTATCATCTTATTGCCTTTCAGAACTTTTTTATGCTGGTTGTATTTGGGTTGTTTTGTGGCATGATGGGCGACATTTTGCTGGAATTAAAAGTGATTTATAAAGAACATTCCGACATCTATTTGAACGCAGGCATGATTGCTTTTGGCGTGGGACATCTGCTTTATTTGGCGGCCATTAGCCAACTTGCAATGTCATTTGCAATGGAAATAATTAAACCTCTTTTAGTTTCAGTTGCTGTGGCAGTTGTGCTTACAATTGCAATCATAGCGGTTGGCAAAAAATTCATGAAACTTAATTTTGGCAAACACTATTATCCCACCATTGCCTACACATTTTTACTAACTTTCGCGTCTGCCTATTCGCTTATTTTAGCAGTTACAAACACGCACTTGCTTCTAATTTCAGTGGGAATTATTTTTATACTGTTATCTGACATCTTGCTGTCGGAACAATATTTCGGCACAAAAGCAAACAGCAAACTTTATCATGTTCTAAACCACTCACTCTACTACGCTGGTCAAATTTTAATTGTGGCATTTATTTTCATTTTTCAATATTTAGCATTTTAAGTTGTTTATAAAAAGTTGTTAAAAAAAATATGAGTGTCAAAACGCAACACTCATATTTTTTCTTAGTTGTTTTAATTCACTTTATCTTGCAATTTATCGCTCAGGACTGATGTCGTTAAAACCATCTAACATTTCAAATGTCAGCGCGATTTCAGGGTTTGTGTTCTCTGCATTTTTGCCTTTGCGTCCGCTTGTTTTTGTGCCGCGCGATGCTGCTCGACCTCTTTTATTTTTGCCGTCTCTATTTGAGCCAGGGTCTTCATCACCATCATACGGATCACTTTCAAAATTGTCAAATTCGATATCTGAAACATCCTGAACTATTATGCGATGCTCGTCAAATGCAATGTAAGATTCGACTCCTAAATTGTTAATAAAACATCCTTTTTTACTGTCATATTTCACAGGATATCCTTCATCGTCAAACATTTGAACATAATCATCATCACGCTCGCTAGCATACATAAACTCACTATCACTAATGTCCACAATCTCGTTTGTAAACTCTGAAAACCGATGTAAATAGGCATTTTCCAACTGTTCTTTGTTATAGTCTGAAATGTTTAGGTTGTCTATTATAAGCATATGCTCATCCACCAAGTGAGTATATAATTCGTGTTTTTGTGTCGTTGTTAAATCTTGTGCTTTTTTTATTGCCAAGTAATATTCCACCAGCATGCCAGCCTCATCATAGGCAGGCAAACTTTTCCATATATCGTTTTTTTGCATCTCTTTTCTTGCCTGCATTTTTGACATACTTTCAAAAGTTTTAATTGGATTTTCCTTTCCAAATTTTATATCTGAACTTTTAAAAAACATATTTTCTGCGCATGGAACAGAGTAATATTTGTCGTAAACATACCTTGCAATTTCCTGCGGATAATGAAAACCGTATTTCACGCCGTTGAGTTCTTTTGTGTAAGGAGCCTCGTCAAAATCATGCATGTAGGAATCGCAATAACTAATCCCTGATGACTTAACAAACGCATCAAACTCCTCAAAAACTTTGTTACGAAAGTTTTCATAGTGATAAAGCATTTCGGTGTTAAAATGGTCGCGCGTGGTGCGCATGTCGTAGCCCGTGCTATTTATAAAAGCTTGAAGCAATGGAGCATGGGTGTTTTTTATTTTTTCAGCAGTCGCAAGTTTTTGTCGGTGAGTCAACACTTCGTCCTGCATCTCCTTGCCCATAAAAACCGCCTGAATGTCTCTACCCAAAAATTCTTCATTATTGACCATTCCGTAAAAACCAGCAAGCCGAGTTAAGTTTCTTTTTGCCCTCAACTCTCCATTTGCATGGATGGAACGCGCCAAATGTCTTACATTGTCGGGATATTTTTCAAACATTTTATCACCTCTTGATAACATATCATAAATATAATATCACACTTTTGCATCATTTTCAACACACAACAAAAAATAGTTGACACAAATTTCCAACAAAAAAATTGCCCTTGTTTTGATGGGCAATTGTTTTTTGTAATGCAACAAACACTTTCTCGCAAATTTTATCGTTACCTTCAAAATAATAATCAATTGCAGATTTTAATATCTTTGAACAGTCTTTATTTTTTGTGTGTTCACAACCCTTCTATTTTATGTTTAACAATCATTTTGTTATATGTTTCATGGTCTTTATGTTAAAGCGCATACTCAACCTATTTTATTTTCACAATTGTGGAAAAGTTTATTTTTAAATCAAAAACATTCAATGACATCTCTTTTCTTTAATGACTTACTTTCAACAATTAAATTGAACAACTAATTATTTTTAAAAAAATCATACAACCGTTGCAAGTCGTCTTTTGTGGAATATGTAATAACAATTTTGCCTTTTTTTTCATTTCCCACAATTTCAACTTTTGTGGATAACTTTCGTTGCAAATTATGTTTAAACTCTTCAACTTCCAAAATAGGTAGAGGTGCTTGTTTTTTTTGTTTTGGCGGAGCCTGACTTTCTTTCACTGCTTTTTCCAAATCCCTCACAGTCACTTTGCGAGTGGTGGCAAGCATTGCCAATTTTATTTGCACCTCAGGATTTGCAACCACAACCAAACTCCTTGCGTGTCCGGCAGAAAGTTTGCCCGATTCCACCATTGCAATAACTTCAGGCGTAAGCGCAAGCAACCTCAATGTGTTGGCAATCGCAGACCTGCTTTTTCCCAACCTCTCTGCCAACACCTCTTGCGTCCAATCATAATCGTTCAATAATTCTTGCATCGCTCTGGCACACTCAATAGGATTTAAGTCTTCTCTTTGTATGTTTTCAAGCAAAGCCACTTCTTTTATTTGGCTGTTTGTATAGTCTCTAACAATGGCTGGAATAACTTTTTGCCCCGCCAATTTGCAAGCCCTAAATCGTCGCTCTCCTGCCACAATCAAAAACCTGTCGTTTCTTTTTGTAACTATAATTGGCTGAATCACGCCATGATTCTTTATACTTTCTGCCAACTCACTCAACGACGCCGCATCAAAGTTTCTGCGCGGTTGCTTAGGGTTATTGTCAATAAGTGACAGGTTTATGTCAATAACCTGCCCATCTGCTTTTAATTCTTGCATTTGACCACTCGTTAGTTCTTGCCTGTCTTCCATTATTCCAAACAGCGAATCCAGTCCTCTTCCCAATCCTTTTCCTGCCATTTTTTCTCCCTTCTTTGTTATTATTATTTTGCCTTAATAATAATTAAATGTTTTTTTCTTTGTATGCTTTTTGTTTATCACTTTTCATTTATTTTTTAATTCTGTTCTTACTTTTGTTCTTACCTCTGTCATTGCTTCTGTTCTTACTTTTTTCTATTTCTTGTCTTACTTCCTTTCCATTTTTAAACGCACTGTTTTTTTAATTGCTCTATCTTTAATAAAAACATTTTACATTGGTCAAAATCTCTTATTGTTTTGAAATAAATTCTTCCACTAGTTTAGTGTAGGCTTTCGCACCCGAACTTTTTGCATCGTAAACCGTGATAGGTTCTCCAAAACTTGGAGCCTCTGCCAATCGGACATTTTTAGGAATTGCAGTGTCATAGAGTTTAGATTTAAAATATTTCTTTATATCGTTAGATACAGAGATTTCCAAATTACTACGACTATCTCTCATAGTCAACACAACACCTTCAATTTCCAATTTATCGTTCAAATGCTTTTTCACTAATTTTATGGTATACATCAATTGGCTCAAACCCTCTAGCGGCAAAAACTGACACTGAATGGGAATTATAACCGAATCACTTGCAGTCAACGAATTGACGGTTAGCAGCCCCAATGACGGTGGACAATCTATGCACACAAAATCATAGTTAAGTTTTATAGCATTAAGCAAACTTCTCACAATTTTTTCGCGATTATTCATGTGGACTAATTCAATTTCAGCGCCTGCCAAATCCACATCTGAGGGGATTATAGACAAATTTTCAATTTTTGTGTCCAAAATAACATCATGAATAGTGCAATCTTCCACTATTGCATTATAGATAGTCTTGCTTTTTTGTTTTTTGTCCAGCCCCAAACTGCTGCTGGCATTGCCTTGCGGATCAATGTCCACCAAAAGAACTTTGTAGCCCTTTTGAGCAAGAATGCTACTCATATTTACGCAGGTTGTGGTTTTTCCCACCCCGCCTTTTTGATTTATAAACGAAATTATTTTTCCCATATTTTCTCCATTGGTAGTTTTATTATAACAAAGTCCGCGATTTGTTTCCAACTAAATAATGCCAAGTTGACCATTTCTTTGCACTAGAAAGCAGTTTCTTTATTAAATAACGGTTTTTCTTTCAGCAATTTGTTGTTTTATACACATGAACAATTAGTTTTTATTTAGTAACACTTTTCTTTTCAACATTCTATCGCACCCTTCATACACCAGTTGCGTTAAATATTTGCCTTCTTATCGTGGTATTTCAACAATACAAAATATTTAATGTGAAACGATTTGATTTCAAACGGCATTTCCTTATTTAAACATCTTATAATAAGACTGCCAACACCCAAATGATTTTTCTTTTATCATCTCACTTAACAAAAAATGTTTCATGTGAAACATTTTAACTTTAACAATTTTTTCTATGTTAAGTTTTTCATAATTATTGCATTATCAAAAAGCACTTAATAATGTGCTTTATTAAAAGCATTTAACAATATTCTTGATTAAAAATATATAACAATCGCTTTATTAAAACATAATTTTTTATAACAAATCATGGAATCAAAAGATACAGATTACTACTACACAAGGGCACCACAGAACTCAGCCTCAAAATATACAATTATATCTTATATAAATGGCCACCAACAAAAATGTTTCATGTGAAACATTTTAAATTTTATCAACATATTTTAATGTCAACACACTACAACAAGACTGTGAGAATCTAAATAAATTTGCTTTTATACTTGCACATAACACAAATTGTTTCATGTGAAACATTTTGGCTAGATTCCCAACTTTCAAGATAAACCAATATTTTCAGAATGTTTTTAAGATTATGATTCAGTAGATATATATTGTTGTTTTTTTAAACGCACATATATAACCCACTTTGCATCGGTATCTTTACACATTCATAAAATAACAACTCTTATATATCGACCAAAATATTGAGGAGTATCCACCTGTATTAAAAAACCCTCTCAGAAGAGAGGGTGGTATCTTTAATTTATTTACTTATTCATAGTCTTATTTATTCATTATTTTATTTCTTCATAATTTTATACAATAAATTTATGTTGTACAACCATAAATAATGCCCGTTCCGCATTTATTATCAAATTGGCTGCAGTCTTGGTTTATTTTGCGACCTTGGATATTTAGCAGGAGTTGATGAGATTTTTTTGATTACCAAAACAACACGCTCCACTCCATCAGACAATTTATATTTCCGCACTCTTTCAACTTCGCCGCCCATAAGTTCAATAACTTTTTCCGCTGCTTCCAACTCTTCCTCGGCAGCAACGCCTTTGTAGGATAAAAATTTTCCACCCTCTCTCACAAACGGCAGTGCATATTCCGCCAAAGTGTTCAGAGGCGCAAGTGCGCGCGCAATGCAAAAATCAAAACTCTCGCGATAATCTTCCAGCATTGCTAAATCTTCACAACGAGTGTGAATGGTGGAGACTCCGTCTAAACCCAACACATCAATCAACTCATTTAAAAAATCGATTTTTTTATTGGAACTATCAATCAATGTCATCTCCAAAGAGGGATCCAAAATTTTTAACGGTATGCTGGGAAAACCCGCTCCCGCTCCCAAATCAATAACACGAGAATTGCTAGTGAAGTAGTTAATAGGTAAAACACTGTCAACAAAGTGTTTCAAAATAATTTCGTCCTCTTGTTTAATTGCGGTTAGATTATGTTTTTCATTATGTTCCTGCAACAAATTATAATACTTCTCGAACATGTCGAGTTCAGCATCAGTGATGTTGATGTCTTTTTCCTGCATTGCATTTTTTAATTTTGTTTTGAAACCCATAAATACCCTTCTCTCTTTCACATTTGTCTCATTAATATTATACACAAAAATAAAGGTTTGTAAATAGTTTTTACACATAAAGGCTTGGTAAACCCTTGCCCTCAAACCACAAAACATACGCATCCACAAAGAGAAAATCAACATTTCCTCCATTAGTTTATATTGCGCAAAAATGTTTTATGTTAACACTTGGTTTTGCATTTACGACCATTATTAATATGGTTATTGATTATTATACCACAAAATAAGTGATTTGTGAAACAATATTTGCTGCGATTGTTCCATCTAGAACTGCTCATAAATTGTTTCATGTGAAACAATTTAACTAAAAGAATTATTGTATAAATCAACAAGCAAGTTATCAAAAGTTCCATTAGTCAATTGTTTCTTACGACTTACCAAATTTCAACTTTAAATATACCAGCAACACCGCAATATCTGCCGGTGACACTCCCGAAATTCTTGACGCCTGACCAATCGAGTGGGGCATAATCTTTTGCAGTTTTTGACGAGCCTCAATTCTCAGCCCTTTTATTGCTTCATAGTTAATCTCATTCGGAATTACCATTTCATCGCTTTTTAATGACTGTTTAATTTGCGCCGATTGTCGCAATAAATACCCCTCATACTTAACTGCAATCTCCGCCTGTTTAAGATTTTCCTTTTCATAACAGGAAAATTCAGCGCCGTAATGCTCCACCACATCTTCAATGGTTATATTGTTTCTTTTTAATGCCTCTTTTAAATTTACGCAAGTGTTAGTAAAAACCTCATTTTTTTCATCAAACAGCAATCTCAATGTTTTAGTGTCGCGGCGTTCACTTAACTTAAACAAAATCTCGTCGATTTCACTCACTCTTCGCTGATATCTTTCCCACCTCTCATCATCCACCAAACCCACCTCGCGTCCGCGCGCCGTCAATCGCAAATCGGCGTTATCTTGCCGTAAATTAAGCCTATATTCCGCACGACTCGTCATCATACGATAGGGTTCATTTGTGCCTTTCGTAACCAAATCATCAACAAGCACGCCAATGTAGCCTTCGCTTCTTTTGATAATAAAGGCGGACTTTCCTAAACACACATTTGCAGCATTAATGCCAGCAATAATGCCTTGCGCGGCCGCTTCTTCATATCCGCTGGTTCCGTTTATTTGACCCGCAAAAAATAATCCTTTAAGCAATTTGCTCTGAAGCGTTGGCAATAATTGCAAACTATCAATGCAGTCATACTCAATTGCATAAGCATTTCTCATTATATGTGCATTCTCAAACCCCGGCAAACTACGCACCATATTTTCTTGAATATGTGCAGGCATGCTGGTGCTAAAACCCTGCAAATACATTTCTTTTGTGGACAACGCCTCAGGCTCCACAAAAAGTTGATGCCTGTTTTTGTCGGCAAATCTAACAACTTTGTCTTCAATACTAGGGCAATAACGCGCACCTGTGCCTTTGATGGTGCCAGCATACATGGGAGCCTTGTCCAAATTATCCATAATATATTTATGGGTCTTTTCCGTGGTGTAAGTTAAGTAGCAATCCAAAATGTTTTTGGGCTTTTCTTTTGTCATATAAGAAAAACACTGAATGTCATCTTCGCCCTTTTGCACTTCAAGCATGTTTAAATCAATGCTGTCTTTATGCACACGCACAGGTGTTCCTGTTTTGAATCTGCGAACGCTATGACCCAAGTTTTCAATTGCACGCGTCAACTTAGTGGCGTTGCTAAAGCCATTTGGACCGACATCCTTTATATATTCTCCAATAATGATTTGCGAACACAGATAAACGCCCGTGCAAACAACTGCCACATTGCAAAAATATTTTTCGCCTTGATCGGTTATTATGCCCGTTAAAGCACCTTCATTCACAATAAAATCACTGACTTCCGCCTCTTTGATGAAAAGATTTTCAAGGTTTTCTAAATATTCTTTCATGTTTTTGTGATATTCGATTTTATCGGTCTGCGTGCGCAAACTCTGCACAGCAGGTCCCTTTGAACGATTAAGCATTCTGCGTTGCAGCGTACTTTTGTCGGCCATAACACCCATAACTCCGCCTAAAGCATCAATTTCGCTAACCAACTGACCTTTAGAAGTTCCACCAATGCTGGGATTGCATGCCAAAAAAGCAATGCTGTCTAAATTTAGCGTAAGCATCAGTGTTTTCAGACCCAACTTAGCCAAAGCCGACGCACTTTCCACTCCAGCATGACCTGAACCCACCACAATTGCATCGTAAAATTTGCTAGCATCCGTTAACTGAGAACTGCCTTGCAAATTGCCTTGCGATAAATTTTGTGCGACTGATTGTTCGGTATTTTGCACGGAATTTTGCGAGCAATTTTGTGCAGCGTCTTGTTCGCTGTCTTTCGCGGCTTTATTAAAATTTTCCATATCAAATATAC